>NZ_BCQU01000038.1:0-59999 GCF_001552235.1 Actinomadura rubrobrunea NBRC 15275
CGCCGGGCCGGGCGCCGCCGGGCCGGGCGCGGCCGCGGCGGCCTCCGGCGGGGCCTCGGTCTGCCGGACCAGCGTGAGCAGCAGATCGGCGGCCGACGGCCGGGCCGTGGGGTCCTTGGCCAGCGCGGCGCGCACCACCGGCTCCAGGGTCGGCGGCAGCCCGGACAGGTCGGGCTGCTCGTGCATCACCCGCAGGGCGACCTCGGTGGGCTGGCCGTCGCCGAACGGCAGCCGCCCCGTCCCCGCGTACACGATCAGGCAGCCCCAGGCGAACACGTCGGCGGCCGGGGTGGCGGCGCCGCCGGACAGCACCTCGGGCGCCATCCAGCCGGGCGTGCCGAGCACGGTGCCGCCGGTGGTGGTCGTGGACGGGGAGTCCTGCGCCCGGGCGATGCCGAAGTCGATGACCCGGCAGCCGGACAGGGTGAGCATCACGTTGGCGGGCTTGAGGTCGCGGTGCACCAGGCCCGCCGCGTGGATGGCGGCCAGCGCCGACGCCACGCCCACGGCGACGCCGTGCAGGTCGGCGGGCGGCAGCGGGCCCCCGGAGGTGATGCGGTGCTGCAGCGAGATGCCGCCGACGTACTCGCTGACGATGTAGGGACGGCCGTCCTCCTCGCCGTGCGCCAGCACCCGCGCGGTGCAGAACGAGGCGACCCGCCCGGCGAGGACCGCCTCGTCGCGGAACCGGCGGCGGTAGGACGGCCGGGCGGACAGGTGCGGATGGATGGTCTTGACCGCGACCCGCCGGTCGGTCCCGGGCTCGCGGCCCAGGTACACGGTGCCCATCCCGCCGGAGCCGATCCGGCCGAGCAGGGTGTAGCCGCCCACCGATCGGGGGTCGGTGGGTTCGAGGGGGCGTACGTCGTCGGCGGGGGAGCCGCTTCCCTGGGGGGAGCCGGATGCGTGCGCTTCCATGCCGTACCTCGTGACCCCTTTCGACGCCCATTTACGGCCTGCCCCGATAGGGACCAAGTATGGTGCCGGATCCCCGGTCGAGGGGGACGGACGCGCAAACACGGGCCGAAACGTGATCGTCACTTCGATGTAGCACCGCGTGCATGAACGTTCGGCACAGTGGTTCCCGGATCGGCGACCGGCCGGCCTCGCCGGAACCTCCTCGGCGCGCGAGGCGCCGGTCGGCGGCACCGAAGGCGATGTCCGCGCGGGCGGCGCTCTAGGGGTGGGAGGTACCGCTCGCGCGGGCATCGATCCGCCTCCAATCCACGTCCCGGGTCGCCGCGGACCCCTCCTGTCGCCGGTGTTCGGCCAGGTCGGTCGGCATCCGCCGACAAAACAGGTAATACCTGTTGACTTAGTGGGGAATCCTCGCCAGGATGGCGGACGTGAGCTTCACGGTCGTCGTCGGCAACCCGCGTCCCGCCTCCCGCACCGCGTCCGTCGCGGTGGCCGCCGCCCGCGCGGTGGTCCGCGCCGCCGGACTGCCCGACGCGGTCGACGTCGTCGACCTGTCGGCGCTCGGCCCCGCGGTGCTGGAGTCGCCGACGCCGCGGGAGGTGACCGACGCGCTCGACCGGGTCCGCGCGTCCGATCTGCTGCTGGTCGCCAGTCCCGTCTACAAGGGCGCCTACACCGGGCTGCTCAAGGCGTTCCTCGACCTGCTGCCGCACCGGGCGCTCGTCGGGACGACGGCGCTGCCGCTGCTGGTGGTCGGCGCCCCGGAGCACGCGCTGGCCGTGGAGGTCCACCTTCGACCCCTGCTCGTCGAGCTGGGCGCGACGGTCCCCACACCGGGACTGGCGCTGCCGGAGGAACGGCTCGTCGCCCCCGACGCCGTGCTGGCGCAGTGGGCCGAGCAGGTCGTCCCCGCCGTGCGGGGCGCTCCAACGGCGGGGACTGTCCGGTGACCGGGGCGGTGGAGGCACGGCCCGTCCCGGTCACCGGCGGCGACGTCCCGCGGGTCGGCCCTGGATGCGGCGTCCCCGTCGGCACGCTTCGCCAGGTTTCGCCGCCCCGTCCCTCGGTATAACGGGTCCTGCCGATCGTTCGGTGTTCCCGTTTCGGCATGCCCCCCGGCCCTCGGGAACCGCGGCGCACAGGTCGTAGGCGGTCTGGGACGGGAGGGCGCCACGGATGCCACGTCGCCGACTGCTCTTCCCGCCTTTGTCCGAATGGTCGCTGCGGCTGCGGGTGACGGTCGTCGCGACCGTGATCATGGGATTGCTGCTGTCGCTCGGCGTGGCGGCGTTCTATCTGACGCTGCGCTGGACCACCGACGACCAAGTGCGCCAGCGCGGGCGGGACGCCGTCCACGAACTGGCCGCCACCGTCCGCCTGCACGACCCGCGCGGGGACGCGCTGCAGTCTGAGGTGGACGGGTACAACCTGCTCCAGTCGGTGGACGACCACGACCATGTGCTGGCCGCGAGCGCGGCGCTGGCCGGGTATCCGCCGATCTCCGACCTGCATCCGTCCCGCCCCGGGGAGATCGCGACCGAGCGGGTGACCGTCCCCGGCGTTCCCAGCAAGGTCTTCGTCTCGGCCACGCGGGTGCGGGCGCGCGCCGGCTGGCGCACCGTCTACGCGGGCACCCCCGAGTACCAGCACGCCGCCGTCGGACGGATGCTCGTCATCACGCTGGTGCTGCTCGTCCCGCTGTCCATGGCGCTGACGGCGTGGCTGGTGTGGGGCGCGGTGCGGCGCGCCCTCCGACCGCTCCATGTGATGAGCTCCGAACTCGCCGCGATCAGCGGGGGCGAGCCGTACGGCCGGGTGAGCGTGCCCGGCGGCGCCGACGAGGTGGCCGAGCTCGGCGAGGAGATCAACCTGGCGCTGATCCGCCTGCAGCGGACCGTCGAGCGGCAGCGGGCGTTCGCCGCCGACGTCTCGCACGAGCTGCGCAGCCCGCTGACCGGCCTGCGGGCCCAGCTGGAGGACGCCCTGGAGAACCCCGAGGACGAGCAGTGGCCCGAGGTCGCCCGCGCCGCCCTGGACGACGCCGACCGGCTCCAGCGGATCGTCGCCGACCTGCTGTTCATGGCGCGCCTGGAGGCGGGCGTGCAGATCGAGCGGCGCCCGGTCGACCTGGGCGAGCTGGCCGCCGAGGAGCTGGAGCGGCGCCGCTCGGAGGTGCCCGTCGAGCTGTCCGCGCAGCCCGGGGTGCTGGTGCTGGGCAGCCCCGACCACCTGCGCCGGCTGCTGGTCAACCTGCTGGACAACGCCGAGCACTACGCCCGCAGCCGCGTGTGGGTGAACGTGCGGGCCGAGGGGCGCACCGCCGAGCTGGAGGTCCTCGACGACGGGCCCGGCATCGCCCCCGAGGACCGCGAACGGGTGTTCCTGCGCTTCCAGCGGCTCGGCGGGGCCCGGCGCCGCGAGCACGGCGGCACCGGCCTCGGCCTGCCGATCTCCCGCGACATCGCGATCGCCCACGGCGGCAGCCTGCACGTGGCCGACAGCGACAAGGGCGCCCGCCTGCTGCTGCGGCTGCCGCTCGCCCGTCCCCCCCGAGCGCACCTGACCGCGCCCGGCGCTTGACCCCGCCGCTACGCTTCCAGCATGAACGGCGGGCCGCGATCACGACCGTCCCGTTCCTCCGCCGCGGCCTCGTCCTCGGGCGCGGCCCCGGTCGAACGGTCGTTCGGCGGCGCGCGGCGCGGCATGCGGGCCGCGGCGCTGGTCGCCCACGTCCTCGACCCCGGCACCTGGGTCCCGTGGGACCGGCCCCCCGCGGACGCGGCCGAGCCGGGCTCCCCCTACGCCCGCGAGCTGGCGGCGGCCCGCGAGCGCAGCGGGTGCGACGAGGCCGTGATCACCGGCGAGGGGCGGCTGCGCGGGCGGCGGGTGGCGCTGGTGGTGTCGGAGTTCGCCTTCCTCGCCGGGTCGATCGGCGTGGCCACCGCCGACCGGATCGTCGCCGCCGTGGAACGCGCGACCCGCGAACGGCTGCCGCTGCTGGCCGCGCCCGCGTCCGGCGGCACCCGCATGCAGGAGGGCACGGTCGCGTTCGTGCAGATGGCGCGCATCGCCGCCGCCGTGATGGCGCACCGCGCCGCCGGCCTGCCCTACCTGGTGTACCTGCGGCACCCCACGACCGGCGGGGTGCTGGCGTCGTGGGGGTCGCTCGGGCACGTCACCGCCGCCGAGCCGGGTGCGCTGATCGGCTTCCTGGGGCCGCGCGTGCACGAGGCGCTGCGCGGCGAGCCGTTCCCGGACGGCGTGCAGGTCGCCGAGAACCTGGCCGCCAAGGGCGTGGTGGACGCCGTCGTCAGGGCCGACGAGCTCGCCGAGAGGGCCGCCACCGCGCTGAACGTGCTGTGCGGGGCCGGGGAGCGCGGCCGGCGGCCGCCGCCCGAGCCCGCCGAGGAGCTCTTCGAGGATCCGCCGGACGTCCCCGCCTGGGAGTCGATCGTGCGCACGCGGCGCGCGGAGCGCCCCGGCGTCCGCGACCTGCTGCGGCACGGCGCGTCCGACGTGACGCCGCTGTCGGGGACGGGCGAGGGCGAGGCCGACCCCGGGCTGCTGCTCGCGCTCGCCCGCTTCGGGTCGTCCCCCTGCGTCATCGTGGGCCAGGACCGGCGCAGCCAGCGCTCCGGCCACCCGCTCGGACCGGCCGGGCTGCGCGTCGCCCGGCGCGGCATGCGGCTGGCCGCCGAACTGGGCCTGCCCCTGCTGACCGTGGTGGACACCCCCGGCGCCGTGCTGTCGGTCGAGGCGGAGGAGCGCGGCCTGGCCGGGGAGATCGCCCGCTGCCTGGCCGAGCTGATCACGCTGCCCGCGCCGACGCTGTGCCTGCTGCTGGGCGAGGGCACCGGAGGGGCGGCGCTGGCGCTGCTGCCCGCCGACCGGGTGCTGTGCGCGCGGCACGCGTGGCTGTCGCCGCTGCCGCCCGAGGGCGCCTCGGCGATCGTGCACCGCACCGTGGACCGGGCCGCCGAGACGGCCGCGGCGCAGGGCGTGCGCTCGCGCGACCTGCTGCGCGACGGCATCGTCGACGCGGTCGTCGCCGAGCGCCCCGACGCCGCCGACGAACCCGACGCGTTCTGCCGCCGCGTCGCCGCCGTCCTCGAACGCGAGCTGGCGCACCTGCCGGCCGCCGACCGCGCCGTCCGCGCGGCCCGCCACCGGCGGCTCGGCCGGTCGGGCTGACCGCGCCGTCCGCCGCGCAGCGGGGCTCAGACCTGCTCGTACTCCTTCTCCTTCGCGCGCTCTTCCGCGTGTTCCTCGTGCTTCTTCGCGCGGCGCGGCGTCTTGCCTTCTGCGGCGAGCGCGTCCTCGTGCGACTTGACGACCTCGCTGTCGCGGATCTCGCCGCGCCAGCCCTCGAGCTCTTCGGGGTGGCTGAGGACGTGGTTGATGAGATGGCGCCGGAAGTGCTTGAGTTCCAGTCGCACGCGGCGTCCCTGCGCGCGCCAGAGGTTGGCGGTCTTCTCGAAGAATCCTTTCGGGTGGTATTCGAGGGAGACGAGGACGCGGGTCAGGTCGGGGGCGAGTTCGTGGAAGGTGACGCTGCCGTCGACGTGTCCCTTGGCGCCTTTGGACTGCCAGGCGATCCGCTCGTCGGGGATCTGCTGGGTGATGGTGGACTCCCAGCTGCGGGTGGACCAGAAGATCTGGGCGGTCCAGGTGAGTTTCTCGTCGGATTCCTGGTTGACGCTGTGCACCTTCTTCATGAAGGAGGGGAAGTCCTCGAACTGCGTCCACTGGTCGTAGACCATCCGCCGCGGCGCGCCGATGTCGATGTGCTCGACGATATTGGTGACCTTGATCTTCTTGCCGCCGCCGCGACCGCCGCGTCCCGCGCCTTCGGCGCGTTCCGGCGCCTTGCCGAACAGCCGCTTGAGACCGCCGGCCGAGGGCTTGCGCTCCGTCCCGCCGGACTCCTTGCCGCCGCGCGCCTTCTCGGGCGCGCTCCCCGCGGCCTTCTCGGTCTCGGCCGTGGACGGTGCGCCGCTCCCGGACGCCGAGGTCTCCTGGGCCGGTGCGCGCCGGCTGAGACGGCTCGCCGCCCTGGCCGCCGCGATGGCGGCGCCGAGGCCGAGCAGCGCGCCGCCCGCCGTGGCCGTGGTGCGGTTGACGGGCAGCGGGAACTTGCCGCCGCCGGTGAGCGCGTCGGTGACCCGGTCGACCGGCGACTGCTTCTTGCCGCCGACCCGTTTGGCCAGCTGCCATAGGGCCGCCCCGGTCGTTGCTTTGGCGAACTTCATGATGTGTCGACCTCCGCCTACGTCGATGTCTGCGGAATCCTCCGCGCCTCGCCCCGGTGCCCGTCGACCACCTGGCCGTCCCGGATCTCACCCCGCCAGCCGTGGACCTGTTCGGGATGCGTGAGGACGTGGTTCATGACGTGGCGCCGGAAGTGCTTGAGTTCCAGCCGTACGCGCCGTCCTTGGGCGCGCCAGATATTGCCGGTCTTTTCGAAGAATCCCTTGGGGTGGTATTCGAGGGAGACGAGGACGCGGGTCAGGTCGGGGGCGAGTTCGTGGAAGGTGACGCTGCCGTCGACGTGTCCCTTGGCGCCTTTGGACTGCCAGGCGATCCGCTCGTCGGGGATCTGCTGGGTGATGGTGGACTCCCAGGTCCGGGTGGACCAGAAGATCTGGGCGGTCCAGGTGAGTTTCTCGTCGGATTCCTGGTTGACGCTGTGCACCTTCTTCATGAAGGAGGGGAAGTCTGCGAACTGCGTCCACTGGTCGTAGACGACCCGCCGCGGCGCGCCGATGTCGATGTGCTCCACGATGTTGACGACCTTCGCCTTCGCGCCGCCGCCGAAGACGCCCGCGATCGTCTCCTTGAGCACCGTCCACACCGCGCTGAGCACCGCGCGCGTCGGCGAGCGGCCCTCGCTCAGCCGCCGCACGCCCGCCAGCGCGCCCTTCATGAGCGGTCCGCCGTGCTCGGCTTTGGCCGTCAGCGTGCGGACCGCGCGTTCGAGCCGGGCGTCGATCCGTGTGGTGACGGCCCGCTCCAGCCGCCGGCCCAGCTCCCACCGGCGCGCCGCCGCCATCCCGCCGCGTGCGCCGAGGTAGATCGCGGCTCCGGTGACCAGCCCCTTGCGGAAGTCCATGCGTCCTGCCCCTCGCCTCAACCGGCTTGTGGCCGCACTACCCCCGACAAATAGGCCGAAACAGCAACATGGCGTACTAAGCCCGATACATTCTGTTTCGTTATATAGATGCAAATATCCTGCAAAAGGATTTTTCTGGGGAGAGGGGTGCCGGGTGGACGGCGGCCGTGACGGCGGACGCGAGGCCCGGCGGGCGGCCGCACCCGCGGGCCGCCCGCCGGGCGCGCTCACAGCGGCAGGCCGGTCAGCACCATGATCTTCTCTTCGGTGTAGTCGATCATCGCCGAGCGCAGGCCCTCCCGGCCCACGCCCGAGTCCTTGACGCCCCCGTACGGCATCTGGTCGGCCCGGTAGGACGGCACGTCGCCGATGACCACGCCGCCGACCTCCAGCTCGCGGAAGGCGCGGAAGGCGATGTCCACGTTGCGGGTGAACACGCCCGCCTGCAGCCCGAACTTCGAGTCGTTGACCAGGCGGAACGCCTCGTCCACCCCGTCCACCGGCTGCACCAGCAGCACCGGCCCGAACACCTCGTCCCGCGCCACCTTGGCGTCCGCGGGCACGTCGGCCAGCACGGTGGGGGCGTAGGCGGCGCCCTCGCGGGTGCCGCCGGCCAGCACGCGGGCGCCCGCGGCGACCGCCTCGTTCACCCAGCTCTCCACCCGCCGCGCGGCGTCCTCGCTGACCAGCGGCCCGACCTGGGTCGCGTCGTCCCACGGGTCTCCGGTGACCAGGCCCTTGACCGCGTCCACCAGCTTGGGCAGGAAGACGTCCCGCACCGAACGGTCGACGTAGACCCGCTGCACGGCGATGCAGCTCTGCCCGGCCTGGTAGTTGGAGAACAGGGCGATGCGGGACGCGGCCCAGTCCAGGTCGGCGTCCGGCAGCACCACCGCGGCGCCGTTGCCGCCCAGTTCCAGCGTGACGTGCTTGCGCGGCACCCGGTCGCGGATCGACCAGCCGACCGGCACCGACCCGGTGAACGACACGACCGGCAGCCGCGGGTCGTCCACCAGGCCGCCGGCGCGGTCGTTGGGCAGCGGCAGGACGGAGAACATCCCGGCGGGCAGCTCGGTCTCGGCCAGCAGCTCGCCGAGCAGCAGCGCCGACAGCGGGGTGGCCGGCGCCGGCTTGACCACGATCGGCGCGCCCACCGCGATCGCCGGGGCGACCTTGTGCGCGGCGAGGTTGAGGGGGAAGTTGAACGGCGTGATGCCCAGCACGGGCCCCCGCGGCACCCGCGCGATGTACGCCATCCGGCCGGCCGCCGCCGGGTCGGTGTCCAGCCGCTGGGCGGCGCCGCTCCACCGGCGGGTCTCCTCGGCGGCGAACCGGAACGTGGAGACCGCCCGCGCCACCTCGGTCCGCGCCCACATCAGCGGCTTGCCGTTCTCGCCGGTGATCAGCCGGGCGATCTCCTCGGACCGCTCGGCCAGCCGCCGCGACACGTGGGCCAGGGCCTCGGCCCGCACGTGCAGCGGCAGCGCCGCGGCCTCGGCGCGCACCGCGGCGGCCGCGGCGACCGCCTCCTCCACCTGCGCCGGCGTCGGGACGGCCGCGGCGCCCACCACGCGCCCGTCGTAAGGGTGGGTAACGGTCAGCTCGTCGTCACCGGTCGCGGGCCGACCGGCCAGCCAGAATGGGGTCACGTTCATGGCCTCACGCTATCCCTCCGCTGTCCCCGCGCCCGCGGCGCGACAGCTTGCGTACGACGCGGTGGTGCGCTTCCTGCTCCTGCTGGTGATCACGAGTCCTCCTCGAGGAGCGTTCTGGACGACGGGTGCGGGAGGCCGCGGCTAACGCGGCGACGCGACGGGCTCGGGCTCGAGGTCGTAGAGCTCGGCGAGCAGCTCATAGGAGCGCACGCGGTCGGCGTGGTCGTACACCATCGTGGTGACCATGACCTCGTCGGCCGCGGTCCGCTCCACCAGCGCGTCCATCTGCCGCCGCACCGTGTCCGGGCCGCCGACCACCTGGGATTCCATCCGGGACCGGATGATCTCGCGTTCCAGCGGCGTGTACGGGTGCGCCGCCGCCTCCTCCGGCGTGGGCAGCGGCCCCGGGCGGCCCTGCCGCAGCCGCAGGAACGACAGCGCCTGCGGGGCGGCCAGCTCCCGGGCGCGCTCGTCGCTCTCGGCCGCGGTCACCGACACCGCGATCATCGCGTACGGCCGGTCCAGGTCCGGCGACGGACGGAACGACTCGCGGTAGATCTGCAGCGCGGGCAGCGTGTTCTCGGCGCTGAAGTGGTGGGCGAACGCGAACGGCAGCCCGAGCAGCCCCGCCAGCCGGGCGCTGAACCCGCTGGAGCCCAGCAGCCACACGGGCGGCTCGTTGCCCGCCGCCGGGGTGACCGCGCTGTCGGGACGGAAGTAGCCGCGCAGCTCGGCGACCTGCTCGGGGAAGTCGTCCGCCGACAGCGCGTCGGGGGAGCGGCGCAGCGCGCGGGCGGTGGCGGGATCGGTGCCGGGCGCCCGGCCGAGGCCGAGGTCGATCCGCCCCGGATATAGGGCCTCCAGGGTCCCGAACTGCTCGGCGATCACCATCGGCGCGTGGTTGGGCAGCATGACCCCGCCGGAGCCGACCCGCATCCGCTCGGTGACCGCCGCCACCTGCCCGATCAGCACCGCCGTCGCCGAGCTGGCGATCCCGGGCATGGCGTGGTGCTCGGCCAGCCAGTACCGCCGGTAGCCGAGCGCCTCGGCGCGCCGGGCCAGGTCGAGGGTGTTGCGCAGGGCCTGCGCGGACGTGGAGCCGCTGGCGACGGGGGCCAGATCCAGAACCGAGAACGGAGGGACGCTCATGACGGGTGTCAACCGACGCGGCCCCTGTCCTCTTCCCGCGGCCGTCCGCGCCCCGGCGGCCGCGCGGGGCGCCCCGCGGTCAGGCGGCGAACGCGTACACCACGGCGCCGATCGCGACCGGCACGAGCGGCAGCACCGACACGCACAGCCACGACCACGTCACCAGGCGCCGCGCGCCCTGCGGGTCCTCGGCGAACCGCTCCTCGGCCCGCGTGTAGAGGATTGCGCCGACGAACAGCAGCGGCAGGAACGCCAGCATCGTCCACAGGCCCAGCGCGAACGCGAGCACCTGCCCGCCGCGCGTGTACGACCCGTCCGTCCCGATGCCGAACCCGAGCCTCGGCGAAGCGGCAGTAGTCTCCACGGCACATCCGATCACTGAGGGGAATGTGACCGGGATCATACGCCCCGAGCAAACGCTCGGCCAGGGCCGTCGGCGCCGGACGGCCCCGGCCGCACGGGCGGTCAGCGCAGCCGCAGGCCGACCAGCACCGGGTCGTGGTCGGACGAGCGGTAGGCGTCCGGCTCGTACAGGGACGGCGGGTTGTACTCGGTGTTGTAGTCGAGGATCGGCGGTTCGTCGCTGTTGATGTGCCAGATGTCGGCGCCGGTGACGCGGCGCGCCAGGGACCGTCCCGCCAGGGCGTGGTCGAGCTCGCCGGACTGGCCGTCGAAGACGTAGCTGTAGCGGCGGTCGGGCCGGACGAAGCGTTCGGTCAGGCTCGCCAGGCCGGCGGCCTTGAGCACCCTGACCGGGTCCTCGTCGCCGTAGGAGTTCAGGTCGCCGATCACCAGCGGGGCGGTCTCCCGCGCGGCCAGGTCGGCGACCGCCCGGGCCTGGGCGATCCGGCGGGCGGTGTAGCAGCCCTGTCCGTCGCCCTGGTCCTGGTCGGGGCCGGTGGCGCCGTCGCAGCCCTTGGACTTGAAGTGGTTGACGATCACGGTGAACACGGCGCCGCCCGTGGTGGGCCGGAACGCCTGCGCCAGCGGGCGGCGTTCGAACACCGGCGCGTCCGACGAGCGGGCCGCGCCGACCGGCCTCACCCGGCCCGGCTTGTAGATCAGCGCGACCTTGATCTCGTCGGTGCCGGGGCCGGGATGCGGGATCCACGCGTAGGCGCCCGCGCCGACCTCGGCGTTCAACCGGTCGACCAGCGCCTCGACGGCGGTGTCGCCGTTGTTCTCCACCTCCATGAGCCCGACCACGTCGGCGTCCAGGCCCGTGAGGGCGGCGGTGAGCTTGGCGAGCTGCCGCTCCCGCTCGGCGGCGGTGTCGGCGCCGCGCGCGCCCAGCGTGGTGAACCAGTTGAGGGTGTTGAACGAGGCGACCTTCACGTCGCCGCCGACGTTGCGCGGCCGGACCGGGCGCGGGTTGGTGCGGGCGAACGCGACGGGCCGGGTGGGCTGCAGCCGGTAGGAGCCGAACCCGTAGCCGAGCACGCCCGTCAGCCCGGCGGTGGAGTCGCCGATGCGCAGGACGCGCGGGCTGGTGTAGGGCACGTCCGCCGGGTTCTGGACGTCGGAGCCGTCGTCGATCAGCAGGCGGCGCGCGTCGTTGGCGGCCTGCGAGGGCGCGCCGGGGCGGTCGGTGGGCTGGAACAGGCGGCCGCCGGCCGCCACCGCGACCTCTCCGTAGCGTCCGAGCCGGTAGGTCTCGGTGGCGGTCAGGCGCTGCGGGAAGCGCAGCAGCATGCCCTCATACCGTTCCAGCGTCACGCCCTGGGGCAGCGGCAGCCGCACGCCGGTCGGCTTGACGCGACGGCCGGTGCCGCAGACCCGCACGGCCGTCACGGGCGACAGCTCCGTCTGGCCGTTGTACTCGGCGGCCTTGCCGGTCACCAGCACGCGGTCGCCTTCCTCGACGGGGATCGTCGAGTAGGCGAACAGGCCCTCGGACGTGCGGGGATCGCCGTCGGGGGCGGTGCTCTGCAGGAAGAAGCCCTTGAGCTGGTCGGCGCCCTGGAAGTCGCCGGTGACGACGCCCTCGACGGTGACGGTCGTGCCGTTCACGGGCGTGGCGTCGCCGGCGCCCTGGACCTCGGCGATCGTGTGCGTGGCGGTGCCGCAGGCGTTCTGCTCCGCGCGGGCGGCCGTGCCGCCGGCGGCGGTGACCAGCCCGGCGACGGCGACCGCGAGTGCTGCTGATGATGATCGGCGCATGCGCGGAGGCTAGGACCGGCGCCGTGCCGGATGGTTGCGCTTCGGCGAAGACTCAACCAACGTGTAATGGCTCATGGTGATCACGAGGCATATCCGTATTTGCCCAATTTTCGGGGCTGTGGCCGCGTGCGCCGCCGGTCACGAGGGCGTCAGGGAAACGCGATCCCGAACCGCCCCGATATGCCCCCCGAAGGGGGTGTGCAGGGGGTGAGTGGCCAGTCGCCGGTCGGGAGCGGGCACGCGCGTCTGCGCGACATCGTGCTCGTGGCGGGGATTCTCGTGCTGCTGATGGCGGCGCTGTGGGTGGTGCTCGTCCAGGCGTGGCCGCCCGCGCCCCAGGCCGCGCCCGACGGCGGCACGCGGGCGCCCGCCGAGACCGTGGTCGTCCGCCTCCCGGGCTGGACCCCGCGGATCTCCCGGGAGACCAGCCTGTTCGTCATCGTGGCGGCCGCCGGGGCGATCGGCGCCACGGTGCACGCCCTGCGCTCGCTGTACTGGTACGTCGGCAACCGGTCGCTGCGCCGCAGCTGGCTGCTGATGTACCTGTTCCTGCCGTTCATCGGCGCCGCGTTAGGGCTGATGGTCTACCTGGTGCTGCGCGGGGGGCTGACCGCCCCGGCGGGCACCGCCGCCGACCTCAACCCCTACGGGATCACCGCGGTGGCCGCGCTGGTCGGCCTGTTCTCCCGCGAGACCGCCGAGAAGCTGCGCGCGGTGTTCGCCACGCTGCTGTCGCCGCCGCAGGCCGGCCGCGACCAGGCGCTGCGCCCCCAGATCGACGCGGTCGAGCCGTCGTCGGGCGCGGTCGGCCGCCTGGTGACGATCCGCGGCGTCGGACTGGGCTCGGCCTCGTCGGTGCGGTTCGGCGGGGTGGACGCCCCCGCGCTGGACGTCACCGACACCGGCCTGCGCGTCGCCGTGCCGCCCGGCGCCGCCAGCGGACGGCTCGTCGTCACCACGCCCGGCGGGTCGGCGTCCAGCCCCACCGAGTTCACCGTCGAATGAGCGCCCGCCGTCAGCACCGCGGCCAGTGGTCGTGCCACATGTTGTAGACGGCGCCCGGGAACACTCTCGGCAGCACCCGTTCGCCGGTCTCGGAACCGTCGGCGGGATCCACCATTCCGAGCTCGTCGCCCGTCTCGGCGCGTCCGAACTGGATGTCCATGCCGTACGTCTCGCGCTCCAGGCCGCGCGGCCCCGCCACCAGGCAGGTGAAACGCGGCTGCGGGATCTCGGTCTCCGGAATCGCGGCGCCGACCGCCAGGCTGTTGGCCACCGTCACCCAGCTGCCCAGCAGCGTGACCTGCCGTTCGGCGCCCTGCTGCTCCCACCGGAACGGCAGGATCGGCTTGGAGAAGATCGGCACGAACAGGTGGGACACGCCGCAGGCCCGCAGCTCGCGGTCCCAGACGATGGAGCGGCTGAGGTCCTCGCAGATCATCACGGCGATCCTGCCCAGCGAGCAGTCGAGCAGGCGGACGCCGGTGCCCGGGGTGATGTACTCCTCGGCGACGCCCTCGGCGGGCGCGTGCGGCAGCCGCCACTCGCGCATCTGCCGCGCGTCCAGCGTGAACCCCGACAGCTTGTCCTGGGCGAGCAGTTCCCGTCCCGTCCAGCGGTCCAGCAGGACGGCGCGGTTGGGCGGCGGCTCGGTGGAGCCCAGCGGGCCGCTGCCGACCAGCAGGTAGCGCAGCGGGTGCGCCTCCCGGTCGCGGCCGGCGCTGTCGAACGCGGCCTCCTTCCAGTACTCCAGCAGCGTGTCGTCGAGGGACGCCTCCGGCAGCACCGCGATCTGCGCGCCGGCCTCGTCGAGGCGCCGGATGATCGTCTTGATGCGGGTGCGGAGCCCGGGCGAGTCGACCGGACGCAGCCGGTAGACCGTCATGCCGAACCGCTTCTCGAACGACAGCTCGACGTCGTCGAAGGTCTCCAGCAGCGGCGCGCACCCGACCGTCACCGGACGGTCCTTGGAGAAGTGCGCGTCGTGGACGGCCGGGAGCACCTCGTGCTCGACGCCGTCCCAGTAGTCGGCGGGGACGCGGTGCACGCCGAAGAACTCGTCCTTGGCGCGGCGTCCGCGCGGCCTGCCCGGGTAGGCGCAGCGCGGCAGCAGCGCCCCGTCCGTCTCCTCGCTGTTGAACCGCCCTTCGGTCAGGTAACGGACGAGGATCGCGGTCATCGCGGGGCTGCCGTGATACGGGCCGTAGGGATTGGCGTGGGCCAGGGCGATGTCCAGGGCCAGCAGCACGGTGAAGCGCCCGCGGTGGCCCTCCTCGGTGATGATCTTCTCCGTGGTCTCGGGCGGCAGCTCGCCCAGGTCCAGCACGGTCTCCGAGAGTTCGGTGGCCTGCCGGCGCACCTCGGGGTCGCCGGACCACTCGGTGACCGTCCATCCCTCGAACAGGTCGTCGGGAAGCGCGTCGTACAGCGTCACGAAGAGATCAGCGGGATCGGCGGGGTGGGCCGGATAGGCATCTGCCTCCGGCTGATCCGTCATACGCGCCCCCGGGGGATTGACAAGAAGCGTTACTCGGGTCCGCCAGATGCTAACTCCAGTGTGCCAAGTCCTTCAGTGGCATCTGATACAGAACGTGGCCGCGGGGTTCGCCGCCGTTGCGCGCGCCGCGCGCCGAACCTGGCCGACCTGCTCGTTCGCCGTGACGCCGGGGCGCCGCGGAGCTGCCGAAAGTGTCACTTGACATTCACTTGGCATGGGCGCACTCTGGAATGGTCCGGCCCGACTCGAGACCCTGGGGGACGCCGTGAACACGAGAGCAGACTTTCCGGGCGCAGGCCCGGCGACGGGAAGGGACCGCCGGAGCCAGGCCAGGGAGCTGCTCGACGCGATGGAGAACGCCAAGGTCATCACCGAGGGCCAGTTCAGCGCGCTCGGCATGATCATCACCGATGCCTCGCTGAGCGCCGACGAGGCGACCCTCGTCGAGGTGCAGGACGGCCTCCAGTGGCTCCACCGCAACTATCTGGACGTCCCCCACCTCGACGGCGACCAGCGAGAACGCCGGGGCCGCATCCTCGGCCTGATCGACTGTGTGCAGTGGGCGCTGCGCCGTCTGCCGTCCAACCTGCAGCTCAAGCTGCACCCCGACGGGCACGCGGCGCGGTTCCTGGTCGCCGTGGCCCGCCGCCAGGGCATCTCCAACAAGCAGCTCGCCGCCGAGCTCGGCACCGACGAGACCGAGATCAGCCGGGTGGGCCGCCGTCTGCTGGCGGCGGGCGTGGTCTGGAAGCGCAAGGAGTGGCGCCAGAACGCGTGGGATCTCACCCCGCGCGGCCGCCAGTACTTGGAAGAGACCGGGCTGCTGCCCGACGTCGCGCTGGTCGAGGGCCGGCCGGAACCCGCCGTGCCCGACCGTCCGGCCCGCATCCCGGTGGACTCGCCCGACCGCCCGCCTGTGGGCGTCTCGCACGGCCCCGGCCACGACGCCGAACCGCGACGCCAGGGCGACGTCCCGACCCGCCGCGGCCACCGCTGAATCACCACACGACCGGCGCACGGCCCCACGCGTCCGCGCGCCGGTTCGTGCTGCCCAGCGCGCTGTCCGACGGCCCGGCTTTGCTGAGCACGTCGCGGACGCCGAAACCCGCAGCGCCGGCGCGTGCCCGGCGGCCACCACGACCGCGGCGGCCGCACCAGCGGCCGGATATGGACCATCTCACCGTCGCGCAGCAACGCGTGCCCTCCCGCCTCGGTCATGGAAGCCGACATCACCTGCTTCCCAAGGCATGAAGTCCGGGCGCCCCGGACCGTAGGGCTTTTGCTCTGCCGGCACGACATCAGCCCCGCCCCGGCGCAAGCAGAGGACGAAGTCCTTCCGCTCGGGTGGAACGTCACTGGCCACCGTGTCGGTGCTGGGTGTCGCCGCGAGGGGACGGCACACGGGCGTCGGCGTTGGGCGGTTCGGTCACGGCGGCGCGCCGTGATGCGCGCCGAAGCCGGCATCCGCACATGATCTCGGCGAGTACCGCCGCGGCGGGGACGCTGTGAAGGCGGCTGCACCTGGTGGCCGGTGCGCAGAAGAAGGGGCCGGGGGCGTCGTCATCGACGCCACCGGCCCCTTTGGCCAGGCACACTCTGGGGGGCCGGCCGCTACCGGGCGGTCACTTCAGGATCGGGAAGCGGCGCACCAGGGCGGTGTTACTCCACCACCGGCCGAGGCCGAGCGTGTCGCCCGCGCCGACCAGCGCGAGGCCGACCAGCACGATCGCGTAGACCAGGTGGTCGTCCATGAAGGGGTTGTTGTCGGGCGGCAGAACGGCGGTCCACATCATCACCAGCAGCAGGGCGCCGCTGGCGGCGGCGATGCGCATGCCGATGCCCAGCAGTAGGGCGGTGCCGATCCCGGCCAGGCCGATCATGAACAGCCAGTCGACCCAGGCCAGTCCGGCCATGTCGTGGTAGAGGCCTTCGAACGGGCCGGTGGGCGAGTTCTTGAGGAAGCCCTCGGTGGGGCTGCCGCCCTCGATCCACGCCTTGGCGGCGGGGGTCTCGTGACCGAGGCCGAAGGTCTTGTCGAGGAACGCCCAGGCGAACACCCAGCCCAGCGCCACCCGGGCGACCGCCCACACGTACCGTGCGGCGGGCGACGTCAGCGGTTCCGGCAGGTGCGGACGCAGGGGCCGGTGCCCGCCGCTTGCCTTGCGACTGGTGACAGCCATCGCCTTCTCACCTTCTCCGGGGGGAGTTGTGTCACCACCGACTCAATCCCCCGCCTCGCCGGCGCGATAGGCGCGCAAGACTCCCGATCGGCAGGGCGTTGGTCCCGTTCGGACGGCGGTCGCGCGGCGCCAAAGTCCTTTCGTCCGTCGCGCGAGCAGTGCCGGGACCAAGAGCCGTCTGGTCCCGGAGAAGGTCTTTACGGGGTTGAACGGCGCCGAGCACGTCTGGTACCGCCGTCCTCCCATCCTGCAGCGCCTCGTTGTCACGGATGCCGGACGTTCCGTCGGAAAGCCGCGTCCGCGCATGAGCGGCGGAGCGGAACCTGACGAGCGTCCAGGCGAACGCAGTGTTCCGCGACAACAGCTGACGGATCACGCGCGGGACGATGAGTTCTCCGGCGGCGGGCGGTCGATACCTGCGACACAGGTCGACCGATAGCCATAGGAGGTAGGGATGGCCACCGAGGGATTCACCACGTGCCTGTGGTTCGACGGACAGGCCGAGGAGGCGGCCCGCTTCTACACGTCGATCTTCAAGGACGGGCGGATCGGGCGGATCGCCCGCTACACCGAGGCCGGGCCGGGTGAACCCGGGTCGGTGGTCACGGTGGAGTTCGAGATCAACGGGCAGCGGTTCGTCGCCCTGAACGGCGGACCGGAGTTCACGTTCAACGAGTCGGTCTCCTTCCAGATCCACTGCGCCGACCAGGCCGAGGTGGACTACTACTGGGAGCGCCTCACCGAGGACGGCGGCCAGGAGTCGCAGTGCGGCTGGGTCAAGGACAAGTTCGGCGTGTCCTGGCAGGTCGTCCCCGACGGTCTGATCGAACTGGTCCACGACCCCGATCCGGAGAAGGCCGCCCGGGCCACCCGGGCGATGCTCTCGATGAGCAAGCTCGACATCGACGCGGTCCGCCAGGCGCACGCCGGGGAGTGAGCTAGTCCGCGACCGCGGGCTCCACCGTCAGCGTGCCCGCCGCCGCGTCGACGACGGCCTGCGCGCCGAGGGGCACGGTGAGCTGCCCGTTCCCGTGCCCCAGCCGCAGACCGCCCAGCACCGGGACGCCCAGATCGCCGAGCCGGTCCCGCAGGACGCCCACCGCGTCCCACTCGCCCGGCTCGGCGTCGCTCCCGGTGATCTGGCCGATCACGATGGCGCGCACGCCCTTCAGCGCGCCCGAGCGGCGCAGATGGGTGAGCATCCGGTCGATCCGGTACGGCGCCTCGCCGACCTCCTCGAAGAAGAACACCGCGCCGCGCAGCCCGGGGAAGTCGCGGGCCCCGATCGCGGCGTCCACCAGCGTCAGGTTGCCGCCGAGCAGCGGCCCGCGGGCCCGTCCCGGCACCATGACCGGCGCCGTCGTCTCCGCCGGATCGCGGGTGAGCACCACCGGACGCGTCGTCATCACCGCCGCCCGCAGCGCCTCGGCCGACTCCGGCCCGGTGCGCCGGTCGTTCCAGGCCACCATGGGCCCGTGCACGGTGACCAGCCTGCAGGCCCGCCACAGCCGCGCCTGGAGGCTGGTGATGTCGCTGAACCCGACGACGACCTTCGGGTGGCGCCGCAGCGGCCGCAGATCGAGCCGGTCGACGATCCGCTGCGTCCCGTAGCCGCCGCGCGCGGCGAACACGCCCCGCACCTGTGGATCCGCGAGCGCCTCCTGGAGGTCGGCGAGCCGGTCCTCGTCCCGTCCCGCCAGGTAGCCGTACCGGTCGAACACATGCCGCCCCAGCTCGACCGTCAGCCCCCAGCTCCGCAGGATCTCGACGCCCCGCTCGACCTGCGCCGGGTCGGGCGTGCTGCCCGGCGACACCACCCGCACCCGATCCCCGGGCCGCAGCACCGGCGCCCGCAGGACCCGCGCGGCCGACGCCTGGGCAGGGGTGGCGTGCGCCACCGACGCGGCTGTGAACGCCCCCAGCACACTTCTGCGCGAATACACCGAAGCAAACTCCTCACCACTACCGCCCCAGAGGATTATCTGATCAGGGACAGGGGCGCGCCAGTGATCAAGATCGAGGCGTTTGCGCATCGAACTCAGGTCGAGACGGCGGCTCTGCGCACAGAAGGCGGACGGCTCCAACTCGTATTCGACATGCGGCACGGCCTTGCCCGCACGAATGAACGGCGACAGCCGATCGCACTCGTCGAGTTGTGCGCACTGCTCGTTCACGGCGAAATCGAAGTCGTCGAGCAACGCGGAAATCTGCGGAAGATCATTCTTCAGCCTGACCGAAAGGCCGCGCTCGTGCGCCAGACGGGCGATGAACCGGTTGTCACGCAGCTGGTCATCCACCGTGAGCGGGAAGCCGGTGTCGGAGGCGTACCCGTCCACCAGGTCGGCTCGCCCGCGTTGAACCCTTTGGCGCGGCACATGTCGAAGCGCGGGCCATGACGTGGCCGAGGACGTCGATACGCCGGATGTCCAGCCACCGTTCGCCCTCCCAGCCGTTCCCCTTGCCCACCACCTCGCGCGGGAACAGCCGGTAGTCCGGATGGAACGACTCGGCGGCGCCGACGTTGATGCAGCAGATGACGCGACGGCCTTCGCGGCGCGGCTCCCGCACCACATCCGCGCCGTTCTCGAACCCATCGATGTCGTAGACGAGCACGTCCACACTCGTATCGACGGGCACTTTCAGCTGCCAGTCCCACGGCGTCCCCGGTGCCGGCGCCCACAACTTCGGTCGGCTCGACTCCGAACCACCCGCTCGTTGTCACGACCGCCAGGAGCAGGAGGGCGATCCGCCCGCGCCGCAGGCGCCGCGTATGGCCGCCGCCGGTCACCCGGCAGTCGTGTCGATGCAACAACCCACCGCCTCACCAAGTGGTGGTGCATACACCCCGATGGGTGACGGCAACGCGAACCCGATTTCGGCAGTGACGGAAGGCCGTGCCGGACCAGGCCACAGGCGCCTGCACCCCAATGTCGGCCGTGAAAGTCTTGACGGGCGAGGGTGTGTCGTCGGCGCGTGTGGTCGCCCGCATCCGCATGGACACTCCGCGCGCAGGTGGCCGGAGTGGCATCTGACGAGCTCAGATCGGCGTGCGTGGCCGTCAGCATTCAGCACCGACCTCGGCCGCCCGCCCCCGACGCAAACGACCCTGAACCCGATCGCGGGTCCAGGGTCGATCCGATGTTGATCGTCGGGCTGGCGGGATTTGAACCCACGGCCCCCGGCACCCAAAGCCGGTGCGCTACCAAACTGCGCCACAGCCCGTCCGCCGCCTGGAGGACGACGCCCCGAGCGGCGACGCGTGCAGTCTAGTGCGATCGGCCCTTCGCCGCTCATCCGTTTCCGGTCCGTTCCTGGACACGACAGCGTCGGAAACCCGGTAACCTACTGGATGGCGATCGTGAGGCCCGGCCTCACCGATCCACTCGCGGGCGTAGCTCAATGGTAGAGCCCCAGTCTTCCAAACTGGCTACGCGGGTTCGATTCCCGTCGCCCGCTCCAGTCGCGAAGGCCCAGGTGAGGGACGGTTCCCCACCTGGGCCTCGCCGTCTGTCAAGTGGCCGCATGCGTGGGGGCGGGCTGTCCGGCAATGCGTCCGACCTCCTCCAGCGACAGCACCAGATCGCCGCGGCGCGCACTCACAGCCACGCCACCGGACACGCCGTCGTCACCCTGACCTGCCCTGCGGGGTGCGCCTCGACATGCCAGTCGCCGGGGACGTCGCCACCACCGCGTGCGCAGGCCACGGCCACATCGCCCGTGTCAGGATCGCCTGCCGCAGCTCCGCCGGGTCGATCGCTTCCACCAGTCGCCACCCGCTTCCGATCGGAACCATCGCCCACCAGGTCCGCGTCGCCCTGCCGAACCACGCCACGACCCCCGGAAACTCACGCTCGATCTGTGCTGCGGCCGTACGTGCGTCCACCCTGGCGACTGGCTGCGCCACTCGCCCCGCCCGCTCACTCGTCATCGCGCAGCCCGCCATGCCGCGTCGCGTCCGCTGACGGCACCGCCAGCACCTTGGCGATCCTGTCTGCCGCAATCTCGGCATCGGCCGCCGGACACAACGGCTCCAGATCGGCAGGAGACTGCCGGGTCGGCCCAGCCCAAGCCCAGTACCACCACAACCGCCCGCCGTCACGAGCGTTGCGCAGGCACCGAACCTCCTGCCGCAGCCCCGGACTCATCGCGCGCCCGCGCGGATCGCCGCCATCGGGCTCGCCGGCCGGGTTCGCCGCCAGCACCGCACCGTCCTTGTCTGCCTTGCCCGCCAGGCCCCTCGCATTCAGGGCCGTCACCAGCGCAGCCACCCGTTCATCCACCCGCCGCCGCTCCGACCCGTTCACAGGCCGACTGTCGCTCGCCTTGTCCATGTCGCCTCCCGCACGTTCGAGGCGGGACCGGTGGGTCGACATACGTCAGGGCCGCCCGCAGAGCCAGGCCCGGGGCACCAGGTCGCCGTGTCGCGTCGCCGGTCCCGCGGTTCACCACAACGCCGCGTCTTCCGCGTCTGCGCGCACTCCAGACGCTGGGATCGTCGAGCCCCGTTCTCCGCACCGATCGGACACACCAGCAGCGCCCGCCGATGGTGGGGCAGCCTCCAGCGCTGCCCTCCATAGCGCGCGCACTCAGCCGTTCGCGCATCGCTCATACGGCCCAGGATCAAGATCACAAGGACGAAAACCGAGATCCTGGAGTAATCCAACGAATAGATATAGGCTCGCTGTCGTCATGGAGCGTGCGGAGAGCGGGACAAAATGACCAAAAAGGGGCGGTCGGATAATGCCAGGATCAGCCTTCGAGCCGATCCACCTGCCCGACTGGGTGTGGCGCACGCCCGAGACCGACAAGATTCTTTCAGCGCGTGACGTGGGCGCCCTATTCCGTCTCGCGAAGCGGTACGCCGGAGCGAGTCAACACCGCATCGCCGCAGCCACGTCCATTGGCCAGCCCCGCGTTAACAGCCTCATGCGAGGCACCGGCAGCCCCATAGAGAAGTTCGAGCTGTTCGAGCGCATTGCGGACGGGCTGAACATGCCTGACCATGCCCGCGTGCGCCTAGGTCTCGCCCCTCGCAACCCCCTCGCCGAGACTCGGCAACCGTCGTTGACCGACGCGCAGCCGCCGACCAGGCTGCCCGACGCGCCCAGCCCTTTTGTCTTGGCCGGGTTGCGTCAAGTGCTCACTGCCTACATCCAGGCGGACGCTGTCATGGGCGCCCTGTTCTTGCTGCCGGCCGTCCACAGCCAGATCCCTGTCATCGAGCGCATATGCCACACCGCGCGAGGAGCTGACCGAATCGAGGCGCTCAACGTCGGGAGTGAATTCCTCGAGTTCTGCGGGTGGCTCTATCAGGACGCGGGCGACCATAAAACCGCGATGTACTGGACGAACCGGGCCCAAGACTACGCGTTGGAGCTTGGTGACCCGCGCGTCACGTCGTACATCCTCATGCGCAAGAGCAATATCTCGACCGATCTGCGCGACCCCGAACTCGCCTTGAGTCTCGCCGAGTCGGCCCTCAAGTACGCCGACGCGCTCACGCCCCGACTCCGCGCCGTCGTACTCCGGCAACGCGCGAACGCGAACGCCATGCTGCGAAATCGGCGCGCTTTCGAACGTGACTCCGAGGAAGCGCTGGCCCAGTCCGCTGACGGGTTGGGCCAGGACGAAGGCGACCGCGCCCGCTACTGCACTCCCGCTTACGTCGCGATGGAGTCCGGCGCGGCGTGGACCATGCTCGGCCACCCTGGCGCGGCAGTGCCGATCTTCGAGGAGAGCCGGTCACAGCTTCAGCAGTCCATCCAGATGCGCGACTATGCTCTCTGCCTGGCCCGACTCGCCGCCGCCTATGCCGCAGTGGAGGAGCCCGAAAAGGCGTGCAAGGTCGCGAACGAGGCGTTGACTCTTACCCGGTCGCTCGGTTCGCCAAGGGTGCTGGTCCAGCTCAAGCGTGCACGGAACAAGCTGGGGCGATGGTCGCGTGACCCCGAAGTGGCAGACTTGCTACGGAGGATCGATATCACCGTTGAGACACCCGCGGAGCCGCCGCATCCGAAGGGAACACCGTGAAACATCTCCTGCCCACCGCGACGGCCACCGATGAGCGGCACCGAGACGCCCGCGTCGCCATTCTGCCGGTCGGCAGCTTCGAGCAACACGGTGACCATCTGCCGCTGATCACGGATACCGTCGTGGCGTGCGCCATCGCCCGAGAACTCGCGGACGTGTACCCCGTTCTGCTGCTTCCCCCCATAACACTGTCGTGTTCCCATGAGCACGGTGCATGGGCGGGAACGACCAGCATATCGGCCCGTACCCTTTTTTCGATTGTCATTGACGTTTATGAGTCCATTGCCCGTTCGGGGCTGTCCGCCCTGGCGATCGTCAACGGGCACGGCGGCAACTATGTGCTCGGCAACGTCGTCCAAGAGGCGAACGCGAAAGGGCAGCGCATGGCGCTGTTCCCGCAACGAGCCGACTGGGACGACGCCCGCAAGGCCGGACGGCTCGTCACGTCGACCAGCGAAGACATGCACGCGGGTGAGATCGAGACCTCGATCCTCTTGCACGTCGCCCCGGAGCTGGTCAGGCACGGGTACGAGTCCGCCGATCACCTGGCCGACGACCGCCGTCATCTCCTGACGACCGGGATGGAGGCGTACACGCGGACGGGGGTCATCGGCCGCCCGTCGCTCGGCACGGCCGAGAAGGGCAAGGCCGTGCTCACCTCGCTCGTCCAAAGCTTCGCCGAGGTTCTGCGTGTGCTCGACCAGGCGCCGCCCCGCCTCTGATCATTGCCGAAGTCCGCTCTTGGGACACAGGCCTGATGCCTGCGCCCGTCGCACCGACCTTTGACCGAAGCGGACAGGCGACCAGCCGCACGCGCGGTGACCCGACGACCGTCACGTGCTGGTTGGAAGGGGTGCCGCTGGGCAGCGCTGGTCATTGTCGGCAATGTCAGTGGCTCGACCGTGTTCGAGCAGGTGAGGCCCAGCTGCGGGTGGCGTGCGCGTGCGGCGGCCCTCCAGCCACCCGCTCCGATGCGCTGTCGGCGAGGCAAGGGCTGCTCCGCCCGCCGAATCACCGAATAAACAGCGCGCTGGCTGGGCCCGCAAGGGCAGGCGCGAGGCCGCCCACCAGCTTCGGTCCCGCACTGGCAAACGCTCAGCGCGCTTCGGCGTTGAACTCGGCGATCCGGTCTGGAAGCTCGGCCAACGAGTCGATGCGCATCGTCGCGAGGCGGTCGGCTTCCGGGTCGTCCTGCCAGATGATGCCCCACGGCCCCCGCCGGATCAGCGCCGTCTTCAGACCCATCGCCGCGGCGGGCCGGATGTCGTTGTCCAGCCGGTCACCCACGTACAAGATCTCGCTTGCCTCACACGGCGCGGCGTCCACCACCCGGCCGAAGAACGCAGGATCCGGCTTGGACACTCCCCAGTCGTCCGACGTGGCGATCATGTCCTGGGGCAGATCCAGCGACCGCAGGATGCCGCCGGCCCGCGCCGTCTGGTTCCCCGCGATCCCGACCCACAGCCCGTCGGCCCGCAGCCTCGCCAAGGTCGGACGCGCGTCCGGATACAAGTCCTCCTCACCGAACGTCTCGGGCTCCCCGACCGCAGCCCGCTTCTGCCGCTGCTCGGTCAGATCGAACCCAGGGGCGAAGACCTGGAACGTCTCCCGGTAGTCCAGTCCTCTGGCGATGATCGCGCCGAACACCGCCGAGAACGTGTGCCGGGGGACACCGAGCCAATCGGCCCAGGTGCCGTACTCCCGCGTCTCGTCCACCAGACACTCGCCGACGTCGAACACCACTGCCCGGATCATGTCGCTCAGCCTAAGAAGGCGATCGCCTGTCACATCACGCTCGGCGGGCGCCGCCAGGAGGATCGTCGGCTTGGCGCAAGGGCGTTCGCTTTCGTCGCGGCCACATCACAGTGATCAATTTGCCTGGTCAGGCCCGCCTTAATGCCCTGCAGCGAGCGGCGGAAGGCGCCGGCAACACGGGCTACACCGCTATCCCCAAGTGAGGGACGTTCCGCACCTGGGTCTGCCCCCGCCTCAACGAGTTCCTGTCACGTGCCGTCTTCAGTGCGGCCCCGTCAACGATGAGTCGGGCTGAGGCCCGACCGGCGTACCGGCAGCCCCAGGCGGCGACGGTGGTCGGTACGACCGCGGGTTGGGCGGAGGGTCAGAGTCGGCGTAGTTCCTCGGCGATGATGGCGATGCCTTCGGTGATGTCGGTCGGGGTGCTGGCGGCGTGGCCCAGGACGAGACCCGGACGGTGCGGCCGTTGGGCGTGCCAGGACAGCGGCTGCGTCCGCACGCCGCGGGCCAGCGCCGCGGCGGCCAGGGACACGTCGGAGAACGCGCCGTCGAAGGTGATCGTCAGGTGCAGGCCCGCGGCGGCGCCGTGCACGGACGCGTCCGGCAGTTGCTCGGCGATCGCCCGGATCATGGCGTCGCGGCGACGGCGGTGGCGTCGGCGCAGGTGACGCAGTTGGCGTTCCAAGGCGCCGGACTGCATGAGCCGCGCCAGGACCAGTTGCGGCAACGCGGCGTTGCCGAGGTCGGTGAAGCGTTTGGCGTCCACGACGGCGTCCCGGTACCTGGGCGGCGCGAGCAGCCAGCCGATGCGCAGCGCCGGCGCCAGCAGCTTGGACACGGACCCGGCGTAGAAGACCCGCTCGGGCAGCATGGCGCGCACTGCGGCGACCGGTGGACGGTCGTAGCGGTGTTCGGCGTCGTAGTCGTCCTCGACGATCAGGCCTCCGGCCGCGGCCCACCGCATCAGCGCGCGTCGTCGCTCTCCGCCCAGCACCACGCCCATCGGGAACTGGTGCGCCGGTGTGAGCAGGACGGACGGCGCGTCGTCCAGCGCGTCCACCCGCAGCCCCTCGGAGTCGACCGGGATGGGCGGGGTGTCTAGGCCCCAATAGCGGAGGTGCATGCGCGCACCGAGTGACCCTGGATCCTCGACGGCCATGGCGGTGATCCCGTCGTCACGCAGCAGTTGGGCGATGAGCCCGATCGCCTGGGCCGTGCCCGCGACGATGACGACCTCCTCCGGGGCGACCTTGATCCCGCGGTTGGCCGCCAGCCAGACGGCGACCGCGCGGCGCAGCGCGGGTGTGCCGCGCGGGTCGCCGTAGCCCAGATCGGCCGCCGGAAGTTCGCTGATGACGGCGCGCTCGGCCCGCAGCCACGCCGACCGAGGGAACGCGGCGAGGTCGGGCAGGCCGGGGGACAGGTCGATGCGGGCGGGGGACGTGCGCAGCGCGTCGAAGACGTCGGCGCCGGGCGTGGAGCCGAACACGGAGGAGGTCTTCCGCGGGACGGCGGTCGGTTCCGGCGCCGCCGCCTCCGACGTCGACACCGGCGCCGCGACGACGATCGTGCCCGCGCGTCCGCGGCCGACGACATGGCCGTCCTCACCGAGCCGCCGGTAGGCCTCCGTGACGACGCCGCGCGACACGCCCAGCTGCGCGGCGAGCACACGGGTGGCCGGAAGCCGGCTCCCGATCGGCAGCCGTCCGTCCGCGATGGCCTGCCGCAGCCGCCGTGCCAGCCAGTCCGACAGCCCGCCCGGCGGCGCTTCCCGCACGTCCAGTTGCAGGAAGTCGGCGCCGGACGTTTTGGACCAGTCGATCTGGTCGCGATTGGACCTGGGCATCGGGCCATAATGCCAGCAGGGTGGCAGGCATGAACACCGACATCCTTCCGGGCGGACGCTACGTCCACGGATATTCGGAACGCGAAACGCGCAGGCTCGGAGACCAGGCCGACACGCTGGCCGCTCTGCTGCATTCCGACACCGCCTACCCGGACGGCAGCAGGGTGCTCGAGGTGGGATGCGGCGTCGGCGCGCAAACGGTGCACCTCGTGGCGCACAGCCCGGGCGCGCACATCGTGGCGATCGACGTGTCCGAGGAATCGCTGGAACGGGCCCGCGCCCGCCTCGCCGCCGAGCGACCCGGCGCCCGCGTCGAATGGCATCGCGCCGACCTTTTTGACCTGCCGTTCCCCGACGCGGCGTTCGACCATGTCTTCGTGTGCTTCGTCCTGGAGCATCTGCGGGACCCGGCCCTGGCGCTGGCCGGGCTGCGCCGCGTGCTCGCACCGGGCGGCACGATCACGGTGATTGAAGGCGACCACGGCTCGGCGTTCTTCCATCCCGACAGCCGCTACGCGCAGGCCACGATCGAGTGCCTGGTCCGTCTGCAGGCCGCCGCGGGCGGGGACGCTCTGGTGGGACGGCGGTTGCAGCCTCTGCTGTCCGAGGCCGGGTACACGGAGATCGTGGTCGGCCCGCGCACCGTTTACGCCGACCGGACCCGTCCCGCGCTCGTGGAGGGCTTCATACGCAGCACCTTCATCGCGATGGTCGAGGCGGTGCGGGACGACGCCCTGGCCACCGGGCTGATCACGGCGCCCGATTGGGACCGGGGCATCGCCGACCTGCGCCGTACCGCCGACCCCGGCGGCACCTTCCACTACACGTTCTTCAAGGGAGTCGCCGTCAATCCGCGGTAGCAGCTCCCCGTGCCGCGCGGACCTGTGCTGGTCGGAGGCGTCGGCGCAATCGGGGCGGCGGCACGGGGAGCGGCGAGCGGGCGGCGCCCCGGCGTCCGGCTCGATGAGGACACCTCCTGCCGGGGCTTGACTTCCGGTTCGGAAAGGCACCACCGCGGCCGTCGGCCTGATGATGCGCTCGGACCAGGCTGAAGTAGACGTGCCCGAAGACATTGGATGAGCGCCCGTGAGTCTTCCCGCCGACGCGGCGAGCTGCGATCGCCAGGGGCGTTGATCAACGAGCCGGTGAACCGCCCCGCGTGTCACCCAAGAAGGACGTAGCCGTTCTCCGCGAGTACTCACGACTATCGGCGGCGTCCGCCGACCTTTACAGCAGACCGGTCCTCGGCTGGACTAACGGACGTCTTCTCGGAGCCTGGCGGTCTGCTCACGTCGCGGCGTCAGCTGCGCTCGTTCGACCCGGCGAGAGAGGCGAGAAGCGCGAGCTTGTCCGCGCTCTCGCTGCCCGCTTCGGCGTAGTAGAGCACAAGGAGGAACCCGTCGACGGGCAGTTTGTCGCGATGCAGCCGGAGTTCACCGACGACCGGGTGCAGCACGGTCGCCGTGCCGCCTTCGAGCCTCCGCACGTCATGGCGTGCCCAAAGCTCCCGGAAGCGCCCGCTGGCCAGCGACAACTCGCCGACGAGCTCCACGAAGCGGGGATCGTCGGGGTGGGCCCCGGCCTGCTCGCGGAACGCGGCGATCATTTCGACGGCCGAGGCGGCCCAGTCCTTGTGGAACGCCTGCTCCTCGGGGTCGAGCAGTAGCGAGCGCAACCGGTTCTGCCCTGGACGCAGTCGCGGCGAAAGAGCGATCGCGAGATCGTTCGCGGCGACGACGTCAAAGGTGCGCCTCTCGACGAACGCGGGCACATTGACTGCGGCCAGGAGGTGGTGCAGCCGCGCGGGGACCCGCTCCGGAGGCGTGCGGCGCCTCCGCTTCCGCGTCGACGGCGCGGCGAGTTCGAACAGGTAGGCGCGCTCGGTCTCGTCGAGCCGCAGCACCCGCGCCAACGCGTCGAGCACCTGCGGCGAGGGATGGGTGTCCCGGCCGCGTTCGAGGCGCAGGTAGTAATCGGCGCTGATGCCGGCCAGCATCGCGACCTCTTCGCGACGCAGTCCGGGCACACGTCGGACCCCTCCCGCCGGGATGCCCGCCTGCTCGGGAGTGACCAGGCCCCGCCGCGCCTTCAAGTAGGCGCCGAGCCGATTCCTCTGCGCATCGTCGGGCATCAGGCGACCTCAGTTCCGGGTGCGGCCGGGCAGCGTGGCGAGGGCCTGCGAACGCTGCGCCACGAGCTCAGCATAGGTGCCGTCGCGCTCGGCCCATCGATGCATGAGCACGCCCCGCACGAGGATCTCGTGAGGCGTGGGGTCCTGCGCGAGCAGTTCCATGACCTCCGCCCCGTAGGCGTCCAGGGAGAGCGCACGCGGGTTGCCGCTGCCCATGCCCGTTGCGACCGCCGGCGGCACCAGTTCGGCGACCTCGACGCCGGTGCCCGCGAGCTGCGCGCGCAGGGCCTCGCTGTAGGCGTGCACCGCCGCCTTCGACGCGCCGTACGTCGGCATCGGCGGGAACGGGAGGAACGCGATCCCGGAGCTGACCGTGACGATCGTCCCGGCGCCGCGGGCGAGCAGATGCGGAGTGAAGGCGTCGATGACGCGGATGGTGCCGAGCAGATTGACCTCGACGATCGCCTGAGCGGTGGCGAAATGCGCCGGATCCCACAGATCCTCCGGCACCCCGATCCCCGCCATCGTCACGACGGTGTCGAGATCGGGATGCGCCTCCAGCACGTCGTCGCGGGCGCGAGCCACCGAATCGGCGTCCGTGACGTCGATCTCGACCGTGCCGAGCCCTTCTGCGGTGAGCTTCGCCAGTACCTCGGTGTCACGGCCGCCGACGACCACGGTGCTGCCTGCCTCCCGGAAGCGACGCGCCAGCTCAAGGCCGATTCCCGATGTTCCACCGACCATGAACACGGAACGTGAAGTGATGTCCATGCCTCCGACGCTAAGACTGCTGCTCGCCGCCATGGGAGGCCCTCTCAGGACCCCGGCGCGCGCCTCCCTCCCCTGAGCCGCCCTTGGTCACCTCTCGCTGCTTGCCGAGGGCGGTCGGAGCACTGACGTCACCGCTGACACAGACGGCGGCGCGCCCCCAGCGCATCGGCAGGTGCACGTGGTCGGCTTCGGCGTTGTCCCGCCTGCGTCGGGCCCGCACGCAAACTCCATCCGCGTGCTGCTGGTGTGGGGAAGCTCTGCCCCCTCCTGGAGAGGGTCGCAGCTTTGCGGCGTGTGGAAGGGAGGGCTAGGCGCACGAGGTGAGGGCGCGCCAGCCCTGGTCGGGCAGGTCGAAGGAGCGGATCAAGGCTTCGCGAGGGTTCTCGTGAGCGCGGGCGGCGCGGGGCTTCAAGGCGAAGTGGGCCAGGGCGGTGCACGCGGGGTCGTCAGGCGTCTTCGTGGCGGGGAGCGTCGCGGCCGTAGGGAGTCAATGCACGTAGGCCCGAGCCGCGCATGGGAGTCTCCTCGGACAGCTCGGTGGGATCGATGCCGAGCGGCTCGTCCGCGCCGATGCCCTCGGTGGGGTCGATCTCGCCCCATTCGTCGTCATCGGTGACCTCGCGCTCCCATGCGATGTCGCCGTTCTCGGCGAAGGCCCACGCCGCCGTCCCGCAATAGCCGCGGCCTGCGAAACCCCAGGCGGTGCCGAACCGGGCGCTCAACCGTCGCAGTGCGTCGCGTGTCTGCGCGTACCACTGCTCGTCCCACGCCGGATAGCACCAGCCGCTGACGATGAGCGTCCAGCCGTCGAGTTCGGGGGTGATGAACGCCTCCGCCCGATCCGGATGCTCGACCGGCGGCGCCGTCCACCACGATCCGTCGGCGACGGCCAGCCCGAGATCGAAGTACATCGGGCTGGGATCGGAGAAGTCCAGGGTCCGCAGGATGCCTTCCTGATCACTCCCGGGGACGGCGAAGCAGCTGTTCTCCCAGATCGACTGCGGCCGGTCGGCGGCGGCCTTGGCCCCGAGGTAACGCCGCCACAGCATCTCGTCCTCGGGAGAGAGGGCCTCGGGGCCGCCGATGTTCATGATCGTGTTGAAGGCGGCGGAGCGGTACGCGGCCGGGCCCGACCGGCGCACCTCCCGCAGCTCGTCGAGCACTCCGGGACCGATCGCTTCCAACGCCCATGCGGCGCGCCGTCGCACGTTCTCGTCCGGGTCGCCGAGCAGTCGGATCAGGGCACCGGAGGCGGGCAGGGCGCCCTGTCTCAACCTCTGCAGGCAGAGGGCCGCACACGCCCGGACGTCAGGTGAGGGATGTTCGAGCGACTCCAGAAGACGGTCCCAGTGCTCGCCCCGGAAACCGCCGAACGTCCAGCGTGCCCGACGGGCCGGCTCTTCCGGCAGGTCGGCGGCGACGGCGTCACGGACCGCGCAGAACGCCGGATCGCCCAGCTCCCTCAGCAGCGAGCCCGCCCGAGCCCAGTCCAGCGGCGACTGCTCATCGAGCAGTTCCCTCACCAGCGCGTCGACCCCGGCGCCGCCGAGTTCCAAGAAGGCGTCCCAGGCCGGTTTCCAGGTCGCTTCGTCCGGTGCGGCCAGGTCCCTGATCAATCCGTCGAGATCCACCCGAATGATCGTATGGACGACCTGCGACGTTCCGACGTGGTCAGGTCCTTGTTGTGGAAGCGGTTGACCACGACCTCACAGGGACGGACCAGGATCGTCTGCTGGTGAGATCTCGTGCCGTCGGCCGTCTCGGCAGGGGCGATGCCGAACTCGCGGCAGAGCGCGAGACGGAGGCCCCAAGCGCGCGTGGACGACGACAGTGCCACGTTGTCGCGCCAGGCCCGCTCCCATGGTCGAAGCAGGCTGCGGCGGCGGCTCATTGCGACGGGGTGGGGGCCGGTTCAGAAGGTGCCGGCGGGTGGTAGTCGAGGCCGAGGGCGGCCGTGATGTCGCGGAGGGTCTCCTCGTAGATCGGGGCGACGTCGGAGTAGACGAAGTCGAGCTGGTTGAGGACCTCCATGCACAGCAGCCCGTACAGCCGGATCCAGCAGTTCATCGCGACGTGGAGGGCCCCGATGGGCAGATCTCGACCCAGGGAGACGGCGTAGGCGTCCAGCTGCTCCCGTACGGAGGGGGCCAGCTCCTCAGGTGCGGGGACGGGGAAGGGGGCGCTGGCCCACACTTCCTCGATCTGCCGGAGGAAGACCAGCTCGAAGTCGCGTGCCGCCTTGTTGCGGGGAGAGTCCGGGCTGTTCCGGGCGGACGCGGACGGCGGAATGGGGCTGGCGAAGATCCAGCGGAACTCCGCCGGGTGGGCGACGGCCCACTCGCGCATGGAGCGGCAGGTCGCCAGCAGCCGTTCGGCGGGCGAACCGGCGGTGTGGGCGTCGCGGGCGGCCTCCATGGTCGCGGTCAGCTCGTTCAGGAAGTCGGCGGTGACCGCCGCGACCAGGTCGTCGTGTGAGGCGAAGTAGTGGTACAGGGCCGGGCCGCTCATGCCGACCTCGCGGGCGACCGCGTTGATCGTCACGGCCGCGGGGCCCTTGGTGGCGAGCAGTCGACGCGCCGCCTCCCGGATCTCCGCGAGCGTGGCCTGGCGGAGTTTCTCGCGTCGACGGACGGGTCGTGCGGCCATGGCGATCCCTTCGTGCCGTTCGCTGGGACGTTGACAGCTTAACGCCTCTATGTTTCCTTAGAGTCTCTAAAACTTTTAGGGGGTCTAAGGAGTCAGGTGCGCGGTAGGCAGGTTTTCGAGGCCGCGACGGCCGTGTGGCGAAGCCTGTCCCCGCCGCCGTCCACCGACACCGCGAGCGGAAGGAGAGCCGACATGGCGGGGAGGATGCGCAATCCGCTGGCGGGTGCGTTCGCCAAGTACCGCTTGGAGGGCACCGTCACGGACACCGGTTCGGTCACGCCGACGATGCGGCGGATCCGCCTGGCGACCGACGAGCCGATCGGCTTCACCTACGTCCCCGGACAACACGTGCGGGTCCAGATCAACGATCCGCTGTCGGTGTCAGGGCTGCTGCGCCCGTCCGAGACCCTGCGCACGTACACCATCTGGGAACTGGCACCCGAAGAGCGGGCGATCGAGCTCTGGGTGCACCTGCACGACGGGGACGGCATCGGCCTGCGATGGGCGCGAACGGTCGCCCCGGGGGACCGGGTGACGCTTTGGTGGCCGCAAGGCGACTTGTTCATCCGCCCGGCACCGTTCCACCTGTTCGTCGGGGAAGAGACCGCCAGTGTCGCGTTCGGGCCGATGCTGCGGGCGCTGGAGCCGTCCGCCCGCGTCTACGGGGTGCTGGAGAGCGAATCGCCCGAGCACGACGTGCCGATACCCGGCCCGCACCGGCTGCGGCGCGTGCACCGTCACGGTGCACCGGCCGCATCGTCCGCGACCCTGCTGGAAGCGGTGGCCGCCCTGGAACTGCCCGGTGTCGACGGCGCCGCCTACGTGGCCGGGGAGGCCCGCACCTGCCAGATGATCCGCAACCACCTCGTCCGCGAGCGCGGCTGGAACCGGCGCTCGATCAAGGTCAAGCCGTTCTGGACCCCGGGGAAGCGCGGACTGCACTGACCGCACACACCAACCCCACCGTGGAAGGACGGACATGCACGCGCTCATCATCGGCGGAGGAATCGGCGGACTCGCCGCGGCGATCGCCCTGCACCGTCACGGCTGGCAGGTGCGCGTTCTGGAACAGGCGCCCGCGTTCACCGAGGTCGGCGCCGGATTGTCGATTCAGCCCAACGCGCTTCGCGCGCTGGCGGCGCTGGGGCTGGGCGGCCGGGTCCGCGCGCACGCCGTGGCCGATGCGCCCGTCGGGGTTCGGCGGGCCGACGGAACCTGGCTGATCCGCAACGACGTCGACCGGCTCATCCGCCGCCATGGCCCGTGGCTCGCTCTTCACCGCGCAGACCTGCTCGCCCTCCTGCACCAGGCGCTGCCACCCGACGCGCTGCGGCCCGGCGTCCAGGCGCACCAGGTGCGGCCGGACGGCACCGTCACCCACACCGACGGCACCTGCGCCGCCGACGTTGTGGTCGGCGAGGACGACGTGCAGTGGGCTCCCCGCAGTGAAGACGTCCGACTGTTCTGTCTTGAGAGGTTGGTGACGCGGCTGGCGGGTGGGAGGCCGCCGGGTGCGGTGTAGCTGCGGGAGCGGTCGGCCATGCCCCGCGCTGGGCGGCCGTGGTTCCAGCCGACCTCTCGGCAGTGTGGGGCCGAGTGTTGGACGTCCGGTGCGCGTGGGCGTTCCAAGCGCCTCACTCATGGACGCTTGAACGGCACCCTGCGCGTTGGAGGGGCAGCGGATTCGCGACGTCTTCGACGGTGCGGACCGGATCAGCACTGGAGGGGCGAGGCCACCGTGTCACGGACACCAGTGCATCGAAGGATGGGGGTGGTCGACGAAGCCGAGCTCGCGGTAGAGCGGGGCGCCGTCGGGAGAGGCGTGCAGGTTCACGCGGGTGACGTCGCGCTGCCGGAACCACTCGAGCAGGCCGTTCATGATCGCTCGGCCGTAGCCGCGTCGCCGGTACGCCGGATCGGTGACCATGCCCATCACGTGTCCGACACGTCCGTTGTGCGCCTGTGGGCTGGGGAGCCACTGTTGGACGATGCCGATGCCGCAGGCCGCCAGGCCGTCATCGCCGTCCACGACCAGGATCCGCGTGTCGTCCTCGGCGAGCTTCTGCTTCAGGACGCCGGTGAGCGCGTCGCGCCACTCGGCGCCCGTCGACGGTCGATCGAGGAAGGCGCCGCCGAGGGTTTCGAACAGCAGTGCCCGCAGGCGCACCAGTTCCGCGATGTCGTCCTCGACGGCCTGCCGTACATCGGTGTGGCGATCGGTGCTCATGCCGACCAACCTAGGTAAGGGACAAGTATGCATCAACCCTTACACATCGACGCGTCAACGAGTATGGGCGTGCCGGCGGCTCGTCGGAAGGTCGGCAGAGTCTGCTTCTCGAGCGAGGCCGACCGCGAGGGCCGGCCTCTGCGCCGCCCCGGCGGCCGACGGCCGTTCGGTGGCGTGTTGTCCGCTTGGTCTCGGTTCGAGCCCGGCTCTGACGGGACGTCATGATCGAATGCGTCACGACCTTCCAGGCACGTCCCGCACGAGACGGCCGCGTTGCTGCTCCCAGCAATGCGCTGCCGAGACGAGGGTCGTCTGCCCCCCGGCCTGCGAGATGGTCGGCGTCAGGAGGCGCGGCGGGGGACCGCGGAGTAGTCCTGGCCGTCCAGTTTGGCGATGTCGTCGGCGGTGACGTGGGCGGTCCGGCCCCTCCACGACTCGCCCTCCATCTCGATCCAGGCGATGCGGGCGCCCCAGGCGCCGTCGGGGAGCCGCTCCCAGGCCAGCAGGTACGCCGGACCCGCCGCGGTGGCCGAGTGGACCAGCGGTGGAACGTGTGCCATGCGACCGTTCTAACCGGTTCGTCTGACAACCGGGAGAATGCCGCGCCGCGCGGCGCACGGGTCGCGAACGTCGCGATGCTCGTCGGTGATGGGCGCGCCGCAACTGCAGCCCCGGCGGAGCCGCTCGCCGTCGCGGTGGTCGCCTGGCAGCTGAGCGTCGACGCGCTGCCTGCCACGTTCGTCAAGGCCCGCGCCAGACGGCATACGGTCGCCGGCCGTGTGTCGTCGCCGACATGGCCGCGGGCGGCCGCGCTGACCCTGGAGCCGAGATCACCGTGGACGCGATGGCCGACCCCCGCCCCCTCGCATCCTCAGCGTGCGGTCAGGGCGGCTTCTTCGCGGGCGCGGGCGTCGTAGCGGGCGCGTGCCTCGATGACCTCGTCCACATGCGTCTCCACCCAGGCGACGAGGGTGCCGACGGCGTCCAGCAGGGTGCGGCCGAGCGGGGTGAGGGCGTAGTCGACGCGGGGCGGCATCACCGGGTAGACGGTGCGGGACACCAGCCCGTCGCGTTCGAGGCCGCGCAGCGTGACGGTGAGCATCCGCTGGCTGATGCCGTCGATCTCCTTCTTCAGCTGGGTGAACCGTTTGCTCTCCGTGCCCAGATGCGCGATCACGTACAGCGACCACTTGTCGCCCACGCGGCCGAGGATCTCCCGCGCGTGGGTCGCGACCTTCCCGCCGCACTCTTTCGGGTCCGGTGCGACCTCCATGGTTCCCTCCCTGTGACCACGGCAGAAAAAAGTGCCTTCTTGTGCGCCCGCTGCGCCTTTCCGCAGGATGGCTCCAGTTCCCTTCCGTAAGTCGGATATGGATGGGAACTGGCTTACCGTCGAGAACTCAAGGAGACACGATGACGGCCGACCTTGTCGAGATCCCCGGGTACATCGCCGGGACGTGGGTCATCGATCCCGTCCACTCCAGCGTGGGCTTCTCGGTCCGGCACCTCATGGTCGCCCGGGTCCGCGGGCGCTTCACCGACTTCTCCGGCGAGATCGTCACCGCGGAGGACCCGCTGCGGTCCACGGTGACCGCCTCCATCGCGACCGCCTCGGTCGACACCGGCAACGCCGATCGCGACGCCCATCTGCGCACCGCCGACTTCCTGGAGACCGACCGGTACCCGACGATCGCCTTCCGGTCCACCGGGGTGCGGCCCGACGGGGAGGCGTTCGCGCTGGACGGCGAGCTGACCATCAAGGACGTGACCAGGCCGGTGACGCTGAGCCTGGAGCTCGGCGGCTTCGGTCCCGACTACTACCTGAAGGATCCGAGCCAGGGCGCCCGCGCCGGGTTCACCGCCACCGGCCGGATCGACCGGCTCGACTTCGGCGTCGGTGACGAGGGGACCGTCGCGAGCGGTGCGGTGGTGCTGGCCCACGCCATCGACATCACGCTGGACATCGAAGCCGTGCTCAAAACCAACTGAACAGATCGGGAAGCTTGGTGAGAGTGGTGATGCGGGGGACCGGGACGGACTCGGGTCCGGCGGCCTCGCCGTCGCCCGCCCCGCCGCCGGGACATCCGATCTCGCGGGGGCGGTCCAGCCAGACGCCGTGCAGGCCCGCCGACGCGGCGCCGAGGGCGTCGACGTCCAGACGGTCGCCGACGTACACCACCGCGTGCGGCGCCAGGCCCAGCCCGGCGCAGGCGCGCCGGAAGATCGCCGGGTCGGGCTTGGCGGCTCCGGCCTCGCTGGACGCCACCACGTAGGGCAGCGCGGCGCCGAGGCCGATCCGCTGGATCTTGGCGCGCTGCTGGGCGGCGTCCCCGTTGGTGACGACGCCCAGCAGCAGGTCGCGCCGCCCCAGTTCCTCCAGGACGGGCCGGACGTCGGGGTAGGCGCGCCAGGCGTCCCGGTAACGCCGCTGGTACTCGGCCATCCAGGCGTCGGCGCGGTCGGCGTCCCAAGCGCCGAGGCCGAGTTCGGCGGCGAGCGTCGTGATCCGCAGCCGGCGCTGTTCCATGAAGTCGAGCCGGCCCGCCAGATAGCCCTCCATGGCGATCTCGGTCAGCTCCCGCCAGCGGCACGCCACCCGCTCGGGGTCGAATCCGGGGAGCGACCGCACGACCGCCTCCGACGCCGCCGCGTCGTGGTCCATCAGCGTGCCGTCGAGGTCGAACAGAACCGCCTCGACGGTGTTCGGCGCTTCCACAGGGCCGAATCTACCTGCAGGAACGGCGAGGGAACCCGACGCCTCCGACCGGTCGTGGCGCGGCGCTCCCGGTGTGCGTCCCGTGCGCACATGGAAGGGCCCCCGACGGCCGGTCGCGGAACCGTCAGGGGCCCGGCCCATCGGGTGAGCGCGGAGTGCAGCGACGCTCACCCGACGGGAGGTGCGGCGGCTGTTCCGGGAAAAGTCAGCCGAGGCCGTTGCGCATGGCGGAGATGAGCTCGCCGTTGCCGGTGTCGCCGCTCAGTTCCCAGAAGAACGAGCCCGCGAGCCCCTGGTTCTTGACGTAGTTCATCTTGCCGCCGATCGTGGCGGGCGTGTCGTAGCCCCACCACTGGTTGCCGCAGTGGGCGTACGCGGTGCCGCCCACGGTGCCGGTGGCCGGGCAGCGGTCCTTGAGCACCTTGTAGTCCTCGATGCCCTGCTCGTAGGTGCCGGGCGCCGGACCGGTGGCCGAGCCGCCCGGGGCGCTCTGGGTGACGCCCGTCCAGCCGCGGCCGTAGAACCCGATGCCCAGCAGCAGCTTGCTCGCCGGGACGCCCTTGGCCTTCAGCTTCTGGATGGCCGCGTCGGAGTTGAAGCCCTCCTGCGGGATGCCCGGGTAGGAGGTGAGCGGCGAGTGCGGGGCGGTCGGGCCGTCGGCGTCGAACGCGCCGAAGAAGTCGTACGTCATCGGCAGGTACCAGTCGACGTACTGGGCCGCGCCCCCGTAGTCGGCCGCGTCGATCTTGCCGCCGGACGAGGCGTCCGCGGTGATCGCGGCGGTGACCAGGTTGTTCGGACCGAACCGCTGCCGCAGCGCCGCCATCAGCTCGCGGAACGCGTCCGGACCGCTGTTGTCGCAGGTCGCCCCGCAGGCGTTGGGGTACTCCCAGTCGATGTCGATGCCGTCGAACACGTCCGCCCAGCGCGGGTCCTCGACCAGCCTGTAGCAGGAGTCGGCGAACGCGGCGGGGTTCCTGGCGGCCTGCCCGAAGCCGCCGGACCAGCTCCAGCCGCCGAACGACCACAGCACCTTCAGGTGCGGGTACTTCTTCTTCAGCTTGCGCAGCTGGTTGAAGTTGCCGCGCAGGGCGCCGGAGTCCCAGGTGTCGGCCTGGCCGTCGACGCTTTCGGCCGCGCTGTAGAACCGGTCGTAGGCGGCGTAGCTGTCGCCGATCGTGCACTGGCCGTTCTGCACGTTGCCGAAGGCGTAGTTGATGTGGGTGAGCTTGGCCGCCGATCCGCTGGTGTCGATGTTCTTGACGTGGTAGTTGCGCTGGTAGACGCCCCACTCCGCGAAGTAGCCGATGATCTTGCGGTCGGACGGGCCGGGGTCGGGGTTGCCGTCGTCGGCGTCGGTGGTGACCGAGACGGCGTTGGACGCGGGGGAGGTGTTCCCGGCCGCGTCCCGGGCCCTGACGGTGAACGTGTAGGTGGTGTCGGGCGACAGCCCCGACACGGTCGCCGAGGTTCCGGTGACGGTGGCGGCCTTGGTGTCGCCCCGGTACACGTCGTACGCGGTGACGCCCACGTCGTCGGTGGCGGCGTTCCACGCCAGCGTCACGCTCGTGGCGGTCTTGCCGGTCGAGCGCAGGTTGCCCGGCGCGCTGGGCGCCTGGGTGTCGCCCCCGGGCTGCCCGCTGCCGTCGCACGCGGCGCCGTTGATCGTGCAGCCGGAGATCCAGCCGGAGCCGGTCCCGTTGAAGCCGAACGAGGCGGTGCCGCCGGCCTGGATGGTGGCGTTCCAGCCCGCGTCGGTGAACGTGTAGTGGTCGCCCGAGACGCTCTTCTTGGCGTCCCAGGTGGCTCCGATGGAGGTGCCCGACGGCAGGTCGAACTCCAGCCTCCAGCCGGAGATCGCCGTGCCCGTCCCGTTCGTGATCGTGCACTTGCCCTCGAACCCGGTGCCCCAGTCCGAGGTCTTGGTACAGGTCGCGGTGACCGCGGCCGCGGCGGTCGCGGCGGCGGGAGCGACGACCGCCGATCCGGCCGCCGCGATCGTCAGTGCGCCGGCGAGCGCGAGCGCCCGCCGTCCACCCGATCTGGACATGGTTCTCCGTTCAGCTCGTCCCCTGAAACCGGTCGGAACCCCCGATCGGCCGAGGAGCGCGGGCCGTGCCGCCATGTCCCGGGGTGCGCGAGGCGCGCGAGATGTCGAGGAGTGCGGGTGTCATGTGCGGGATTCGTGTGCGGGTGTCGTGAGTGCGGGGTCATAGCGGGAGGCCACGGCGCGTCCGTTCGGCCCTCTCTTAGGAAAGTTTCCTAAGAATTAGCTGGATGGTAGCTCCGGCCGGGCGGGCCATCAAGAGCTTGCGACCGCCGAGTTCGCGCCCGTCGGGTGGTCTGCGCGGCAGCCTGGGGACGTATGTTCGGCGCCCGCGGCGGCTCGTCGAGCGGCCCGTCGCGCGCGGCGCGTCCAGCCCCCGGCCGGCGCGCGATGGTACGCAGCGACGCCGGGTTCGGTTCAGACGTTTCCGAACCAGCCGGGGGCGTCGAGACGGAAGAAGCCGGCCGGCGTCATGCCGCGCAGGTCCTCCTCGAGCGCCGCCAGGCGGTCGGCGCCGAGCTCGCGCGGGGCCAGGGTCTGCAACCCGGACGGCGTCGGCACAGGGTGCGCGATGGCCCCCAAGGGCACCGATCGACTCGTCCCTCCCTGGGCCGCCTGACCGCCGCGCCCTGCCCGCGTGACCGTGACCGGTGCACCGGTGCGCCTGTGACGGGGGCCATCCGCGTGCGGGACGGGATCTGTGCGTGTGGCGCGACAAGCGGCGCGATTCCCTGGACAATGCATCGCGAACCCAGCGGAGAAAGCGAATCCAAGAACGTGACAGCGTCCACTACGTCAACAGCCAGTCCTGCCCAGGCGGCCGACGGCCGCGCCGTCCCCGGCGCCAGGCCGATCGCCCAGCGCATCGCCGAGGAGCTCGGCGTGCGCGAAGGGCAGGTGCGCGTCGCCGTCGAGCTGCTCGACGGCGGCGCCACCGTGCCGTTCATCGCCCGCTACCGCAAGGAGGCCACCGGCGGCCTCGACGACGGGCAGCTGCGCGCCCTGGAGGAGCGCCTGCGCTACCTGCGGGAGCTGGACGAGCGGCGCGCCGCGATCCTGGAGTCGATCGAGTCGCAGGGCAAGCTCACCGACGAGCTGCGCGCGCAGATCATGGCCGCCGAGTCCAAGGCCCGGCTGGAGGACATCTACCTGCCCTACAAGCCCAAGCGCCGCACCAAGGCGCAGATCGCCCGCGAGGCGGGCCTCGAGCCGCTGGCCGACCTGCTGCTGAACGACCCCGCGAACGACCCGCGGGAGGCGGCCGCGGCCTACGTCGACCCGGACAAGGGGGTGGCCGACGCCGCCGCCGCGCTGGAGGGCGCCCGCGCGATCCTCGTCGAGCGGTTCGCCGAGGACGCCGACCTGATCGGCGCGCTGCGCGAGCGCATGTGGGAGCGCGGGCGCCTGGTGTCGAAGGTGCGCGAGGGCAAGGAGGAGGCCGGCGCCAAGTTCGCCGACTACTTCGACTTCGCCGAGCCGCTCGACGAGCTGCCCTCGCACCGCGTCCTCGCGCTGTTCCGCGGCGAGAAGGAGGAGGTCCTCGACCTCGAGCTGGAGCCCGAGGAGACCGACGGCGAGACGGCCGAGCGCAGCTCCTACGAGGCGATGATCGCCCGGCACTTCGGCATCGCCGACCAGGGCCGCCCCGCCGACCGCTGGCTCAACGACGTGGTGCGCTGGGCCTGGCGCACCCGCATCCTCGTCCACCTGGGCATCGACCTGCGCACCCGGCTCCGGCAGGAGGCCGAGGACGAGGCGGTGCGCGTGTTCGCCGCCAACCTGCGCGACCTGCTGCTGGCCGCGCCCGCCGGCACCCGCGCCACCATGGGCCTGGACCCGGGCCTGCGCACCGGCGTCAAGGTCGCCGTCGTCGACCCCACCGGCAAGGTCGTCGCCACCGAGACGATCTACCCGCACGAGCCGCGCCGCCGGTGGGACGAGTCCATCGCGATCCTGGCCCGGCTGGCCCGCGCCCACCGGGTCGAGCTCGTCGCCATCGGCAACGGCACCGCGTCCCGGGAGACCGACAAGCTGGTCGCCGACCTGATCGCCCGCCACCCCGAGCTGAAGCTCACCAAGGTCATGGTGTCGGAGGCGGGCGCGTCGGTGTACTCGGCGTCCGCCTACGCCGCCCGCGAGCTGCCCGACCTGGACGTGTCGCTGCGCGGCGCGGTGTCGATCGCCCGCCGCCTGCAGGACCCGCTCGCCGAGCTCGTCAAGATCGACCCCAAGTCGATCGGCGTCGGGCAGTACCAGCACGACGTGTCCGAGGTGAAGCTGTCGCGCTCGCTGGACGCCGTCGTCGAGGACTGCGTGAACGCCGTCGGCGTGGACGTCAACACCGCCTCGGTCCCGCTGCTGACCCGCGTGTCGGGCATCGGCGAGACGCTGGCGGAGAACATCGTCGCCCACCGCGACGCCAACGGCCCGTTCCGCACCCGCGCCGCGCTCAAGGAGGTGCCGCGGCTCGGCCCCAAGGCGTTCGAGCAGTGCGCCGGCTTCCTGCGCATCCCCGGCGGCGACGACCCGCTCGACGCGTCCGCCGTCCACCCCGAGGCGTACCCGGTGGTGCGCCGCATCCTGGACGCCGCCGGCACCGACATCAAGGGGCTCATCGGCAACACCGCCGTCCTGCGGTCGCTGCGGCCCGAGGACTTCGTCGACGACACCTTCGGCCTGCCGACCGTCACCGACATCCTCGCCGAGCTGGAGAAGCCCGGCCGCGACCCGCGCCCGGCGTTCAAGACGGCCGAGTTCAAGGAGGGCGTCGACACGCTCGAGGACCTCAAGCCCGGCATGATCCTGGAGGGCGTGGTCACGAACGTGGCGGCGTTCGGCGCGTTCGTCGACGTCGGCGTGCACCAGGACGGCCTGGTGCACATCTCCGCCATGTCCGACAAGTACGTGGAGGACCCGCGGGACGTCGTCAAGCCCGGCGACATCGTCCGCGTGAAGGTGCTGGACGTCGACCTGCAGCGCAAGCGCATCTCGCTGACCCTGCGCCTGGACGACGAGGTCCCGCCCTCCGGCGGCGCCGGGAACGGCGCGGGCGCCAGGCGCGGAGGCCAGGGCGACCGCCAGCGCCGCCAGGGCCGGGGCGGCGGACGCGGCGACGGCCGCCGAGGCGGCGGCCCGGTGTACAACAGCGCGATGGCCGAGGCGCTGCGCCGCGCCGGACTCGACAAGGGCCTGCCCGGCATGAGCGGCTCAGGCAAGGGCCGCCGCTGACCTGTGCAGAGCGCGCCCCGGCCCTCCCGCGGTGCCGGGGCGACGCCCTAGAACCGCGTGTCGCCGCCGCCCGGGTCGGCGTCGCCGTCCTGGGAGGCGGCGGCCGCGGGATCGGCTGACGGAGTCGGACCCTGGTCGGACCGCGGACCGCGCCCGAGCGGATCGATTCCGTACGAGATGCGCGCAGGCGCCGCGTCCGGCGGCTGCTGCAGGTACGGCGCGGCCAGATGGGCCTGCCCGAGCGGATCGCGCGACAGCGGCGCCTCGCCGAACGGGTCGCGGGCGGGCTGCGTCTCGTCCGGCTCGCCGACGGGTTCGGCGATCGGGCGGTGCCGGGGGAACTGCGCCACGGCGATCACCGCCAGCGCCAACGCCCCCAGCCGCAGCGCGGAGCGGACCGTGTCCTGCGGCCACGGCTCCCCGTACAGCAGCGTGCCCATGAGCAGCAGGTGCGACTTGGCGGTCACGGTCATCACCGTCGCCACGATCGACACCCGGCACCGCTGGAACGCCGCGACCATGATGCCGAACCCGACCGCCGCGGACAGCACCGTCAGATACGGGTACGGGGTGGTCAGCGCGTCGGGGGCGGCGCCGCCCGCGTCGCTCCACCCTTTGATCGCCAGCTCGGCGGTGCCCACCGGGAAGCCGGCCCCCAGGCCGTAGGCGATGCCCGTCACCGGACGCGCGTGCCGCCCGTCCGGGCGCACGTCCTCCAGCACCAGGATCAGCAGCGGCACCAGCAGCGCCGGAACGGCGACCGCCGCGAGCCGCCACGGCGGCAGATCGGTCGTGTCGATCGGCGCCACGTCGCGCACCGACGCCACCAGCAGCGCGATCGCCCCGCCGACCAGCAGCAGGCTCAGCCACTCCCGCCCGGTCAGCCGCTCGCCGAAGAAGACCGTCGCGATGACCAGCAGCGGCAGCAGCCCGGACATGAAGATCGGAATGGCGACGTTCAGCGCCAGCTCGCCCATGGCGATGATCTGCAGCGCCAGCCCGCCCAGCACCAGGGCCAGCCCGCACAGGAAGATCCAGTTGGTCAGGACCACCCAGAGCATGCGCGGGATCCGGTTGCCGCGCAGCCGTTCCATCCGTACGGCGGCCAACCGGAAGAGGGCGAACCCGAAATAGTAGAGCGCCGTCGCCCCAAAGGCCGCAGCTGTCCCATCCATCCCGCACGAGTATGGAGGGTCGAGTGCGCCATGTCACACCCCCCGCACTGACCGTCCTGCCGCTGGGTACGCCCACCGGTACGCGATATGTTCATGACCTCGGTGCACGCGGATCGCCGCGTCCGGCCGCCGAAAGTGGCCGTCCGATGTCCGCAGTCGCCGCCGCGACCCCATAGACTTGGCGGCGCGAAGGCGCGGAGTCCTCGTCGGCGTGCCCGCGCCTGCCTGAGACACCGGCGGCTGAGTACGCGTCGAACGCCGCGGCCGAGACAGCGCCCGATCAAGGAGACCAACCCCAGTGAAGACCGATGTCGAGGAGCTGACCCCGACCCGGGTCAAGCTCACCGTCGAGGTTCCGTTCGACGAGCTCAAGCCGAACCTCGACAAGGCGTACAAGGAGATCGCGCGTCAGGTGCGGATCAAGGGCTTCCGGCCCGGCAAGGTCCCCGCCCCGCTGATCGACAAGTACGTCGGCCGGGGCGCGGTCCTGCAGGAGGCGGTCAACGACGCGCTTCCGCAGCTGTACGGCCGCGCCGTCGAGCAGTCGGAGATCTACGTGCTCGGCCAGCCCGACGTCGAGGTGACCCGGCTCGACGACGGCGAGCAGTTCGCGTTCACCGCCGAGGTGGACATCCGGCCCAAGTTCGAGGTCCCCGACTACGACGGCCTGGAGGTCGTCGTCGACGACGCGGTCGTCACCGACGAGAAGGTCGAGGAGACCATCGGCAACCTGCGCGAGCGGTTCGCCTCCCTCACCACCGTCGACCGCGCCGTCCAGGAGGGCGACTTCGCCGTCATCGACCTGGCGGCCGAGATCGACGGCGAGGCCGTCGAGGACGCCTCCGCCGCCGGCCTGTCCTACGAGGTCGGCAGCAACGCGTCGGTGGAGGGCCTGGACGACGCCCTGACCGGCCTGAAGGCGGGCGAGAGCACCACCTTCACCGCCCCGCTCAAGGGCGGCGAGCGGGCCGGCGAGGAGGCCCAGATCACCGCCACCGTGCAGAGCGTCAAGGTCAAGAACCTGCCCGAGCTCGACGACGAGTTCGCCCAGCTGGCCAGCGAGTTCGACACGCTGGAGGAGCTGCGCGCGGACGTGCGCACCCGCCTCGAGCGGCAGATGCGCATGCAGCAGCTCGCCCAGGCCCGCGACCGCGCCCTCGAGGCCCTGCTCGAGCAGATCGACATCCCGCTGCCGGAGCGGGTGGTCGAGGAGGAGATCAAGCGCCGCAACCAGCAGCTCGAGCAGCAGCTGCAGATGGCGGGCATGACCAAGGCCGACTACCTCAAGAACGAGGACAAGTCCGAGGAGGACTTCGACGCCGAGGTCGCCGAGGCGGCCCGCCAGGCGGTCAAGGGCGGGTTCGTGCTCGACCAGCTCGCCGTCCAGGAGGAGCTCAGCGTCCAGAACGAGGAGCTCAGCGAGTACGTCGTCGCGCAGGCCATGCAGATGAACGTGCCGCCGCAGCAGCTGGCCCAGTACCTCACCGAGAACAACCAGCTGCCGGCGGTGGTCAACGAGGTGCTGCGCAACAAGGCCCTCAACCTGGTCGTCGAGCACATCACGATCAAGGACGAGTCCGGCAACGAGCTCGACGTCGAGGCGATCCAGCGCGAGCTGAGCGGCGAGCCGCCTCGGGCCGAGTCCGAGGAGGCCGACGAGTCCGCGGAGACCGCCGAGACGGAGACGTCCGCGGAGACCTCCTCCTCCGAGAGCGCCGAGGCCGACCAGGGCGACAAGAAGGACTGACTCCTGACGACGCCGGTGCGGCCGCCCGCCTGACCGGCGCGCCCTCCGGGGCGACGCCGGCAGGCGGCGCGCGCCGCCCGGCCCGTCGGACTGCTGGGCCCGGCGGCCCAGCGTCGCCTGACGTCCGCAAGGACGGCACGTTTCAACACGCCGCCGCGTCCGTCGTCGCCGGGCAGGCCATCGTGCGCAAGCGCGGGGCGGCGCGCGTGCCCGGCGACGCGCAGTCCTCGAGCCGAACAGCGGCCTTCAAACCGCCCTGCCCTCGCGAGCGACCACGACGCGCGTCGCATCGCTCCCAGCCGCCAAGGCGTGGCCAGGGCTGTCCGTGGACAGCCGCGCCTCGATCTCCACGTGGAAGATCCGCTTGGACGCGTACCGCCGCGCCTCGTTCAGCATGCCCGTCCGCTCGACGCCTCGGGCTCGCACACGTCCTTGACCCAGCCCGCGCTGCACGGGAGACGCCTACCCAGCAGGAGCCGCGTGGCGCCCCTGGAGGCGTGCGACTGGGCCGCCGGCGCCCCCATCCGCCGCTATAGCACCATTGCCCCAGCGGCCTGGTTCGACGTCAAGAACTCGGCCGCAACCCCCGGACGGCGGCGGGCACGGGTTGTCGGGCGTGCCAGGGTCGTGCCAACCAACGCCGCGACGGCGACTGCGACCTCCAACCTGCACACCGCGCTGGACGACCCGTCTGGCCTACATCGAGATCCTGGCCGACGAGACCGCGGCCACCTGTGCCGCGTTCCTGATCCGTACCGCGGCCTGGTTCGCCGCCCGCCCAGCCAGCCGAGTCACCCACCTGTCCGAACAACACACCCAGTCCAGGCCGTCCAGCGTGCGTGAATCCATCGACCCGACAACGCCGCCGGGCGGCAGAGGATCATGAGAGCGGCCTGTAATCGTCGGCGTCGCCAATCGCCTCCTCGAAGGCCTGGGCATCCAGCACATCGCCAGCGCCGATCACCTCTCCCGCCACACCGGCTCGTCCCCCGCCCGCACCGTGTACCTCGCCAAGCTGACGGCGCGTCTCCCGGCGTCCAGATCGCTACCTAACTTGCAGGCGGGAAGGAACGCACCGCCAGCAGCAGAGAGCCGGTGTGGGCGGATGCCGCGACCTCAGAGGAGTCTCTCGGCGCCCCGGCGTTCTTACGCAGGTCGAACGGGGCGTCCCTCGTCGGGCGTCGTGCAACGCTTCTGCCTCAGCAGAGCGTCGCGCGCGGGCCGTTACCGCGCATAGCGCCAGGGGCGCCCGGCATGGGGCGGACGTAGCTCTCAGCTCATACTTGTCACGCGATCCCCAATGGCCTTGATTTGGCGCCGCATCATCTTCCTCATCTTGCTTCTGTGACCCGCCCATAACGGTCAAGCGCTCGCCTGACCATGTCGTTACCTACAGGAGTTGGTCAGGTGCGGACCGTTCGAGACCAATGGGCGGGCGACTGTATGACTGGGAGCTGCGGTCGCAGACGCGTGGCCGTAGACGCCGTTGGAGGCGTGCAGGGCGGCGGAAGGGCAGGGTTCGGGCGTCACCGTGGCTTGCGGAGCCGCAGAGGGGGAACGGGAGGGGAGCGCTGAGCGCCCCTAACGTGCGCGAAGATCCCCGTGTGCGGAAGGCAGGAGGGCGAGGCGTCCCGGCGGCTCCGGGCGTCGCGGGTACGCCCCCAGCGAAAAGGCAGCCCTCCCGGCGTGAACGGTCGCCCCAGCGCGTTAATGTCCAATCATCCGAACCGATAAAAGGACCGGAGGAACACACCGGTGAGCATGCCTCCGACGAACGACCAGTGGCCGATCCACTCGAGGGTCGCCGAGACGCCCCTCCTGCCGCTCAGCGAGCAGCTGTTCCAGCGCCTCCTGCGTGAGCGCATCGTCGTCCTGGGCCAGCAGGTCGACGACGACATCGCCAACCGCATCTGCGCCGAGCTTCTGCTGCTGTCGGCCGAGGACGGGCAGCGCGACATCACCCTCTACATCAACTCGCCCGGCGGATCGGTCACCGCCGGCATGGCGATCTACGACGTCATGCAGTACGTGCCGAACGACATCGTGACCGTCGCCATGGGCCTGGCCGCGTCGATGGGGCAGTTCCTGCTGTGCGCGGGCACCCGCGGCAAGCGCTACGCCCTGCCGCACGCGCGGATCATGATGCACCAGCCGTCCGGCGGCATCGGCGGCACCGCCTCCGACATCAAGATCCAGGCGGAGCAGATGCTCTACGTCAAGAAGACGCTGGCGGAGCGGATCGCCGCGCACACCGGTCAGACGGTCGAGCAGATCGAGAAGGACTCCGACCGGGACCGCTGGTTCACCGCCGAGGAGGCCCGCGACTACGGCTTCGTCGACCACGTGGTGCTCAGCGCCAACCAGGTGCCCTCCGAGGGCCCCGTCTCCTGATCACCCGCACGAAAGCGGAGGCACTTCCAGTGAGCGAGCTCATCCGGCCCGGCGCGTACGACTTGATCCAGGGCGGGCGCGCGCCGATGCCCGTGGACAACCGGTACATCGTCCCCTCCTTCGTCGAGCGCACCACGTACGGGGTCAAGGAGATGAACCCGTACAACAAGCTCTTCGAGGAGCGGATCATCTTCCTCGGCGTGCAGATCGACGACGCCTCGGCCAACGACGTGATGGCCCAGCTGATCACCCTGGAGTCGATCGACCCGGACCGGGACATCAGCATCTACATCAACTCGCCCGGCGGTTCGTTCACCGCCATGACGGCGATCTACGACACGATGCAGTTCGTCAAGCCCGACATCCAGACGGTCTGCATCGGGCAGGCGGCCTCCGCCGCGGCGGTGCTGCTGGCGGCCGGCACCCCGGGCAAGCGCGCGGCGCTGCCGAACTCGCGGATCTTCATCCACCAGCCGGCCACCGAGGGCACCTACGGCCAGGCCAGCGACATCGAGATCCAGGCCCGCGAGATCATGCGCATCCGCGAGCAGCTGGAGGAGATCCTGGCCCGGCACAGCGGCAAGAGCGTCGAGCAGGTGCGGCGGGACATCGAGCGCGACAAGATCCTCACCGCCAACGAGGCGAAGGAGTACGGTCTGATCGACGATGTCTTCGTCAGCAGGAAGCGCAGGGCCGAGGTAGTGTCGTCCTGAGACGGCACCTGGACCTGGGAGGCCCCCAGCCCGGTCGTCTTTCTTCCGGGCGAGGGGCTTACCAAGTCCGTTGGAGACGGTAACGTCGATTCCAACGTCGAGAGCCTTCGGGACACGCAACCGAGCTGCGCCGCATCCTCACAGGCGGGCGGCCCCACGAAAAGGAGACAGTTGGGTGGCACGCATCGGCGACGGTGGTGACCTGCTCAAGTGCTCGTTCTGCGGGAAGAGCCAGAAGCAGGTCAAGAAGCTCATCGCGGGTCCGGGCGTGTACATCTGCGACGAGTGCATCGACCTCTGCAACGAGATCATCGAGGAGGAGCTCGCCGAGTCCTCCGACCTCAAGTGGGACAGCCTGCCCAAGCCGCGGGAGATCTACGAGTTCCTGGACTCCTACGTCATCGGGCAGGAGGCCGCCAAGAAGGCGCTGTCGGTGGCCGTCTACAACCACTACAAGCGCATCCAGTCCGGCGACACCGGGCGGGACGACCAGGTCGAGCTGGCCAAGTCGAACATCCTCCTGCTGGGGCCGACCGGCTCGGGTAAGACGCTGCTCGCGCAGACGCTCGCCAAGCTCCTCAACGTGCCGTTCGCCATCGCGGACGCGACGGCGCTGACGGAGGCCGGATACGTCGGCGAGGACGTCGAGAACATCCTGCTCAAGCTGATCCAGGCGGCCGACTACGACGTCAAGAAGGCCGAGACCGGGATCATCTACATCGACGAGGTCGACAAGATCGCCCGCAAGAGCGAGAACCCGTCGATCACTCGCGACGTGTCCGGCGAGGGCGTCCAGCAGGCGCTGCTGAAGATCCTGGAGGGGACCACCGCGAGCGTCCCGCCGCAGGGCGGCCGCAAGCACCCTCACCAGGAGTTCATCCAGATCGACACCACCAACGTGCTGTTCATCTGCGGCGGCGCCTTCGCGGGGCTCGAGAAGATCATCGAGTCCCGGGTGGGGAAGCAGGGCATGGGCTTCGGCGCGGTCATCCGCTCCAAGGACGACTACGCCGAGACCAGCAATCTGCTGGCCGAGGTGATGCCCGAGGACCTGCTGAAGTTCGGGATGATCCCCGAGTTCATCGGCCGCCTCCCGATCATCACCAGCGTCCACAACCTGGACCGGCAGGCGCTGATCAACATCCTCACCGAGCCCAAGAACGCGCTGGTCAAGCAGTACCACCGGCTGTTCGAGCTGGACGGCGTGGACCTGGAGTTCACCCCCGACGCGCTGGAGGCCATCGCCGACCAGGCGATCCTGCGCGGCACCGGCGCCCGCGGCCTGCGCGCGATCATGGAGGAGGTCCTCCTCTCGGTGATGTACGAGGTGCCGAGCCGCCAGGACGTCGCCCGCGTCGTCATCACCCGCGAGGCCGTGCTGGAGCACGTCAACCCCACCCTCGTCCCGCGCGAACGCGCCAAGCGCGAACCCCGCGAGAAGTCCGCGTAGCACCCGGGCACGCGGGGCGGGGCACCCCGGCTCGGTGAGCTGACCTCGCCTCCGCCGTGCCCGTGCTGCTTCCTGAGGGCTCCAGGGAATTCCTGAGGGCTCCAGCGAAGCGGTGGTTGCGGCCGGTCACTGGCCGTTCTTCATCCTGGGACCCACGTCTTGGCGGGTTGGCGCGTGCCCAGAACCCCTGTGCGGCCACGGCTCAGTCGGCTTGACGTTCGCCCTGACGGGCCGCGCGGTGCCTGATTCCCGCCCTGCGGAGTGATCGAGGCGGGCGAGTCGCCCTCGGGCCGCCGTGCGTGCGCCAGTGCGCAAAGGCCCGCCGCTGAGGCCGCGTGAACGCGCCGGCCGATTTCGCTCGGGCCTCTTCGTCGGAGTTCCGAGAGCTCCAGCTCGATCAGATTGCTGCCGACAGCGCCCGCCGCCGAGCGATGAGGCCGACGGCGACCGCACCGGCGCGCAGGGCCGCGCCCGTTCGGCGGCCGCGATGCCGCCGCAGTCCGCTTCCCCGGCCTGTGCCCGGAAGATCTCCGGGGCGTCCGGCAGGTGGAGCGGCGGTGGGCCGTGCCGCCGCCCTGAACGGTCTTCAAAGCGTCCCCGTCAGAGGCTGCTCTGGGGATGCCGACTGGGGAGGTGGCGTCGTTGTGGGGGTGCAGCCGCGGGGGGTCAGCGGGGGGTGGTGTGGCGGTTGGGGTCGCCCAGGCCGGCCTCGCGCGCCACGACGATGGCCTGGGCGCGGTCGGCGACGTGGAGTTTCATGAAGATGTTCGACACGTGGTTGCGCACGGTCTTCTGGCTGAGGAAGAGGGTGGCGGCGATCTCGGCGTTGCTGCGGCCCTGGGCGATCAGTTCCAGGACCTCGCGTTCGCGCTCGGTGAGCTGCGGGAAGGCCGCCTGGCGGGGGTCGGGCATCTCGGTGAAGTACGCCAGCACCCGGCGGGCGATCTCCGGGCCGTAGATGGCCTCGCCCGCGGCGACGGCGCGGACGGCGCGGGCGATCTCCTCGGCGCCGGACTCCTTGAGCAGGTAGCCGCGGGCGCCGGCGCGCATGGCGGCGAACACCGAGTCGTCGTCGCGGAACATCGTGAGCACCAGCACGCCGATGCGCGGGCTGGTGCGGGTGATGGTGCGGGTGGCCTCGATGCCGTTGCCGCCGGGCATCTGCAGGTCCATCACGACCACGTCGGGCTGCAGTTCGGCGGCCAGCCGCACCGCGTCGGGGCCGTTCTCGGCCTCGGCGACCACCTCGACGCCGAGGGCCTGCAGCAGGCTCCGCAGGCCCTGCCGGTAGATCGGGTGGTCGTCGGTGATCAGCACCCGGATGGGCTCGCCGGTCCGCTCCGGCTCGGTCATCGTCGCGCTCCGCTCGCCTTCACTCGCCGGAAGGCCGATGGTAGTCGGGGACGGCCAGGGGGAGGCGGGCCGAGACGATGGTGCCCGCGCCCGGCCGCGAGGTGATGAGGCAGGTGCCGCCGACCTCGGCGGCCCACTCGCGCATCGCGGCGAGGCCGCCGCGGCGCCGCGGGCGGTGGTCGTCGGAGGCGTCCCGGGCGGCCTGGTCGGGCAGGCCGACGCCCGAGTCGGCGATCATCAGGTGCAGGGCGGCGTCCCGGTTCAGCAGCACCAGCACCGCGTCGGCGCGGGCGTGGGCGCGGACGTTCGCCAACGCCTCGCGCGCGATGCGGTAGGCGGCGACCTCCACCGCGGCGGGCAGGACCTCGGCGTCCTTGCCGAGGCCTTCCACCCGCACGTCGACGCGTTCGCAGCAGCCCGCGGCCAGCGCCTCGACCGCCCCGGCGAGGCCCAGGTCGTCCAGCGCGGGCGGACGCAGCCCGTGCGCCAGTTCCCGGATCTGGGCGACGGTCGTGGCCAGCCGGTCGCGCAGCTCCGACAGCAGCGGCGCGACGCGTTCGGGCTCTCCGTTCAGGGTGAGGCGGGCGGCGTCCAGGGAGACGGCCAGGCTGGCCAGGGTGGGGCCGAGCCCGTCGTGCAGGTCGTGCCGCAGCCGCCGCCGCTCCTCCTCGCGGGCGGCCAGGATGCGTTGGCGCGAGCGCTGCAGGTCGTGGGTGAGCCGGTGCAGGCGGGGGATGCTGGCCAGGTGCGCGGCCGCCGCACCGGCGGCGAACGCCGCGGCGAGGGCGGCGACGCGCCCCACTCCCGCCGCCATCACACCTCCTGCCGTCGTGCCCGTCGTCCCGGCGCCCGCGGACCGCGGAGGCAGAACCTCCGCGGTCAGCCTCGCGGGTGGGACGACCCGGCGTCAGGGGACCCGTGTCCCGATCCCGGCGGGATTTTCGGGTCAGCTCTCCACGTCCTTGCGCATGCGGCGCATCTGATCGGCGACGGTGCCGTAGGAGTAGCTGCGCGTGCCGCCCAGCGTCGTGGTGGTCTGCGGGGCGGGGGTGACCATCCCGAAGGTCTTCTTGGTCATCCACACGCAGCTGGCCGTCGAGTACGACAGGGAGCTGCCGGGCACGCTGGCGCGGATCGACGCGCAGACCGCCTCGCCGTCCCCGCCCGGGTCGGCCAGCGGGATCGTGATCACGGACACGCTGCCGGTGCCGACGGCGTTCATGGCGTTCCGGAAGTCGCTCTGCAGCCGGTCGGGGTCGAAGCTGCCGGTGCCGCCGATGAACAGGTACCGATCGGTGCCCGTGCCGTAGACCGCGGTCTTGATCTCGTCGACGTCCGAGCCGCCCAGCCTGCTCAGGCTCGACCGCTGGGCGCTGATCTGCGTGCCCAGCTGGCTCTCGGCGGAGTAGTTGCGGGTCAACCCGCCGGCCGTGGCCGGGGTGCTGATGGAGCTGGGACCGCCGCCGACCATGACGACGGCCACCACCACGACGGCGACCACCGCCACGGCCAGCACGGCGAGAAGCCCGATCACCAGGGGCGCGGAGGAGGACCGCCGCGGGGGCGGCGGCGCGTACGGTCCGGGCATCGGGCCGGGCGGGTAGCCGGGGGGTTGCGGGCCGGGCCCGTAGGGGATGCCTCCGCCGGGAGGGCCTCCCGGCGCGGGTGGGGGGTTCCAACCGCTCATGTCACTCCTCGAAGAGTCCGGACGGCGCGGACGTCCGCCCGCAGGGGGCTGATAGTTGGACGCATCACGAGGGCCGCGCGTTCTACCGTCCCGGGGCCCGTAGAATCTGGGCCCGTGACAACGCCCAGCACTGAGCGCGGCCGGACGGCCGCCCACGTCGATCTGCCCACCAAGTATCAACCGGCCGACGTCGAGGGCAGGCTCTACGAGCGCTGGGTATCGGCAGGGTACTTCGCCGCCGATCCGGCGCGGTACCCGGACCGACCGGCCTACTCGATCGTCATCCCGCCGCCCAACGTGACCGGGTCGCTGCACATGGGGCACGCCCTGGACCACTCCATCCAGGACGCGCTGGTGCGGCGCCGCCGCATGCAGGGCTACGAGACCGTGTGGGTGCCCGGCATGGACCACGCCGGGATCGCCACCCAGAACGTCGTGGAGCGGGAGCTGGCCAAGGAGGGCAAGTCCCGGCACGACCTGGGCCGCGAGGCGTTCGTGGAGCGGGTCTGGGCGTGGAAGGCCGAGTCCGGCGGCCGGATCCTCGGGCAGATGCGCCGCCTCGGCGACAGCGTGGACTGGGGCCGCGAGGCGTTCACCATGGACGAGGCCCGCGCCCGCGCCGTCCGCACGATCTTCAAGCGGCTGTTCGACGACGGTCTGATCTACCGGGCCGAGCGGATCATCAACTGGTGCCCGCGCTGCCTGACCGCGCTGTCGGACATCGAGGTCGAGCACGCCGAGCGCGAGGGCGAGCTCGTGTCGATCCGGTACGGGTCCGGCGAGGACGAGATCGTCGTGGCGACCACCCGGGCCGAGACGATGCTCGGCGACACCGCGGTGGCCGTGCACCCCGACGACGAGCGCTACCGGCACATGGTGGGCCGGGAGATCGAGCTGCCGCTGACCGGGCGGCGCATCCCGGTGGTGGCCGACGAGCACGTCGACCCGGAGTTCGGCACCGGCGCGGTGAAGGTCACCCCGGCGCACGACCCCAACGACTTCGAGATCGGGCGGCGGCACGATCTGCCCTCGCTGACGATCATGGACGAGCGCGGCGTCATCACCGCGCACGGCCCGTTCGAGGGCCTCGACCGGTTCGAGGCGCGGCCCGCCGTGGTGGCCGCGCTGCGCCAGCAGGGCCGGATCGTCAAGGAGGTCCGCCCGTACGTGCACTCGGTGGGGCACTGCCAGCGCTGCTCCACCGTCGTCGAGCCGCGGGTGTCGCTGCAGTGGTTCGTCAAGGTCGCGCCGCTGGCCAAGGCCGCCGGCGACGCCGTCCGCGAGGGCCGCGTGAAGATCCACCCGCCGGAGATGGCGGCCCGCTACTTCGAGTGGGTCGACAACATGCACGACTGGTGCATCAGCCGCCAGCTGTGGTGGGGGCACCGCATCCCGGTGTGGTACGGGCCGGACGGGCAGACGATGTGCCCGGGCCCGGACGAGGAGCCGCCCGCCGGGTGGACCCAGGACACCGACGTCCTCGACACCTGGTTCTCCTCGGCGCTGTGGCCGTTCTCCACCTTCGGCTGGCCGGAGCGCACCCCCGACCTGGAGCGCTTCTACCCGACGTCGGTGCTGGTCACCGGCTACGACATCCTGTTCTTCTGGGTCGCCCGGATGATGATGTTCGGGCTGTACGCGATGGACGGGGTCGAGCCGTTCAAGGTGATCGCGCTGCACGGCATGGTGCGCGACCAGCACGGCAAGAAGATGTCCAAGTCGTTCGGCAACGTCGTCGACCCGCTGGACTGGATCGACCGGTACGGCGCCGACGCCACCCGGTTCACGCTGCTGCGCGGCGCCAACCCCGGCGGCGACGTGCCGGTGGCCGACGAGTGGGCGCAGGGCTCGCGCAACTTCTGCAACAAGCTGTGGAACGCGACCCGGTTCGCGTTGATGAACGGCGCGCACGTGCGCGGCGAGCTGCCCTCCGAGGGGCTGACGACCGTCGACCGGTGGGTGCTGTCGCGGCTGCAGAAGGTGATCGCCGAGGTCGACGGGCACCTGGAGTCCTTCGAGTTCGCCAAGGCGTGCGAGACGCTGTACCACTTCGCGTGGGACGAGGTGTGCGACTGGTACGTCGAGCTGTCCAAGGTCCAGCTCGACGACCCCGCGACCGCCGAGTCCACGCGCCGCGTCCTCGGCGAGGTGCTGGACAACCTGCTGCGACTGCTGCACCCGGTCGTCCCGTTCGTCACCGAGGAGCTGTGGACGTCGCTGACGGGCCGGGAGACGATCGTGCGGGCCGAGTGGCCGCAGCCGGACCGGGCGCGGCGCGACGAGGACGCCGAGGCGCTGGTGGCGTCGCTGCAGCGGCTGGTCACCGAGGTCCGGCGGTTCCGTGCCGACCAGGGCCTCAAGCCGGGGCAGCGGGTCGCCGCCGCCCTGGAGTGGGGCGAGTCGCCGCTGGCCGCCCACGAGCCGGGCGTGCGGATGCTGCTGCGCCTGGACGCGCCGGGCGAGGGCTTCTCGGCCACCGCGTCGCTGCCGGTGGAGGGCGTGACCGTCCGGCTGGACACCCACGGGGCCATCGACGTGGCCGCCGAGCGCAAGCGCCTGGAGAAGGACCTGGCCAACGCCCGCAAGGAGGCCGAGCAGGCCCGCCGCAAGCTCGGCAACGAGTCGTTCGTCGCCAAGGCGCCCGAGGCCGTGGTCGCCAAGACCCGCGACCGGCTCAGCCAGGCCGAGGCCGAGATCGCGCGTCTGGAGGCGCAGCTGGCCGCGCTGCCCGCCGCCTGAGGCGCCGCCCGCGGACGGGACGCGACGCCGGGCCGGGTGTGCCGAACGCGGGGCGCGCCCGGCCCGGCGGCGTTACCATCCCGTGTGATCGTTGTGGTGATCCGCGTACTTCGGGGCTGGATGTGACTGTCGGGAGGGTCGTTGGCTGAATCGCCGCATCGCTCCGATGCGTCGGATGAGGCGGGTGACGGTTCGGTCCCCGCGTCCCCTCCTCCCGTGGGAGCGTCCGCCCCTCCCGTGGCGTCCGCCGTCCCCACCACGGCCGTCGACATGGAGATGCCCGCTCTCGACGGCGCGGCGGCGGGCCCGGCGCCGACGAGACCGGAGCCCGCCGTGGCGCCCCCGGCCCAACCGTGGTGGATGCAGGCGCCCGCCGAGGCGGGCACCGGTCCCCAGCGCGTTCCCGATCTGGCCGGGACGGCCGAAGACGTCTCGACCGGCCCGCACGCCATTCCCATGGCGCACGGGGCGTCGGTGACGTCCGGCGCGCACCCCGCGGTGACGTCCGGTCCGCACCCGGCGGTGACGACGGGCGGGCACGGCGCCGTGACGTCCGGCGCGCATCCCGTGGTGTCGACGGGGCCGCAGCCCGCCGCGGCGCAGGCGAAAGGGCGCACGGCGCGCCGCGCCGGCGTGATCCTGGCGTTGGCCGCGGCCGTCGGGATCGTGGCCGCACTGGGCGTCGGGGCGTTCATGCTGAACTCGGGCGGCGGCACCGCGCAGCGCACCGGCGGGCAGAAGGCCCCCAAGCACCGCGTCACGGCGGCGGCGTCCGCGGGCGGCCTCCAGCGCGCTCCCGGCCTGCCCGCCGCCAGCGCGGCCTACCCGTTCATCGCGGCGGCGGTGCGCGCGGGCGGCGCGGAGCGGCCGGGCAACGTGTCGGCCGTGTACGCCGATCTGCCGGCGCGCACGCAGAACGTGGTGTTCATCGGCGGCACCGGCCAGATCGGCGATCCCGCCGCGTTCCTGCGCAAGGCCCGCCCCAGCACCGTGCTCACGACGCGGGAGGTGCGGCCGGGGCGGGGCGGCGGCCGCGGCATGTGCGGCACGTTCGCCGTCCTGTCCGACGTGCACGTGTACTGCTCGTGGGCGACGCCGTCCTCGTTCGGGTTCGTGGCGTCCAACCTGCCGACCGTGGGCGACGAGATCCCCCGGATGGCCGAGCTGATGCGCCGCATGCGCGCCGACCTGGAGAAGTGATCAGCCGGCGGTGAAGAGCCGCTCGGTGTCGGCGTCCACCAGGTCGAGCACGAGGCCGACGAAGTAGACGGTGCCGACGGCGACGACGCGCCGCCCCAGGGCCGCGACGCGCCGGCGGGTGAGGGCGGACGCGTCGATCACCGTCCAGTGCGGCGGGAGCGGCCGGGTGAACCGCAGGTGCGCGTAAGGCAGCCGCACGAACGTGACCGGCAGCGATCCGAGCGCGGCCGCGGCGCCGTCCAGGTCCTTGTGGTCGGGCAGGCAGACCAGGGCGTGGTCGATTCCGCCCCAGCGGGCGCGCGCGGCGTCCACGGCGGCGGCGACGCCGACGCCGTCGATCGCCGCGTCGGCCAGGACGTCGGTGTCCGCGCCGGGCAGCCGGTGCCACGACAGGCGGCCCGGCAGCCGCACCGACGCCAGGACGTCGCGCAGCCGCGTCCGCGGCGGCCCGGGCGCGCCGACCGCCCGCAGCAGCCGCAGCCCGGCCGCGACGCCGACCAGGGCGCTCACGCGTCCCAGCCCGTCCGGCAGCGCCGCGGCGGGCGCGTCGACGCCGTCCCCGGTCATGTACTCGACGGCGGCGCCCCCGCCGGTGCGTGCGGCCACCACGCCGTCCAGCACCTCGGCGACCGCGGGCTCCTGTGGCGCCGACACGACCGCCCGCGTGCCCGGGGCGACCGCCCCCGCCTTCTCGGCGGCGATCGCCTCGACCGTGTCGCCGAGCACGCCCAGGTGCTCCCCGAAGATCGGGGTGATCGCGACGACCGCCGGGGCGAACAGCGCCGCCTCGTCAGACCGCCCGCCCATGGCCGCCTCCAGCACCAGCGCGTCCGCGCCCGCCTCGTGCGCGTGCACCGCGCCCGCGATCGTGAACAGTCCGGCGGGGGACAGGTAGCCGCGGTCGGGAGGCGGCATCCGGCGCAACGCCTCCTCGAGCCGGGCGGCGAGCGCGCCCAAGACGTCGACGTCGACGGCGCGGCCGTCCACCCGGATGCGGTCGGTGTTGCCGCGCAGCCCGGGGCTCGTCACCGTGCAGACCCGCCACCCCGCGGCGGCCAGGCAGGCGGACGCGTACGTCGCCGCCGTGCCCTTCCCTTTCGAGCCCACCACCGCCAGCACCGGAGCCCGCGGGGCGCCCACGCCCAGGAGGTCGGCGACCCGGCGCGCCCTGGCCACGTCCCGCGTCTGCCCGGGACGGCGCGCGCGCCACTCGCGGAAGAACACCTCCTCGGCGTCCGCCGCCCCTTCCGACCGCGCCATGGCGTCCATGCTCCCACCGGGGACTCCCACCGGGGACCGGGGGCGCCGCGCGCGCGGGCGGCGATAGGCTGCAAAGGTCAGTCGACGCAGCATGGAGCATCGTGAACCTGGTGGAAGAGCCGTCCGACTACCGTGCCGCCGTCCGGGAGATCATGGGCCGCGGCGTCGAGTGGGAGATCGAACCGTCCCTCGACCGCATGCGCGATCTGGTCGACGTGCTGGGGGAGCCGCAGCGCGCCTACCCGGTGATCCACGTCACCGGCACCAACGGCAAGACCAGCACCGCCCGCCTGATCGAGACGCTGCTGCGCGAGCGCGGACTGCGCACCGGCCTGTTCACCAGCCCGGAGCTGAGCGCCCTGCACGAGCGGATCGCCGTGGACGGGGAGCCGATCGGCGAGCAGCGCTTCGTCGAGGTGCTGCGGGACGTGCTGCCGTACGTGCGGCTGGTGGACGACAAGCACCGGGGCGTGCGGGTGTCGTTCTTCGAGGTCCTGACCGCCATGGCGTTCGCGGCGTTCGCCGACGCGCCGGTGGACGTCGCCGTGGTCGAGGTCGGCATGGGCGGCTCCTGGGACGCCACCAACGTCGCCGACGGCGACGTGGCCGTCGTCACCCCCATCGGGCTGGACCACACCCGCCACCTCGGCCAGACGATCGAGCGGATCGCGGCGGAGAAGGCGGGGATCATCAAGCCGGGCGCGGTGGCGGTGCTGGCCCAGCAGTCGCTGCCCGCCGCCGAGGTGCTGCTGCGCCGCGTGGCCGAGACCGGCGCCGTGGCGGCCCGCGAGGGCATCGAGTTCGGCGTGCTGCACCGGGACGTCGCGGTCGGCGGCCAGCAGCTGCGGCTGCGCGGCCTGCACGGCACCTACGACGAGATCTTCCTGCCCCTGTTCGGCGCGCACCAGGCGGGCAACGCGGCCGTCGCGCTGGCCGCCGTCGAGGCGTTCGCGTCCGGCGCGCCCTCCCGCGGCCAGGCCGGCCTGGAGGCGGCCACCCGCATCGCCGCCGGGGACGACTACGCGGGCGGCGAGGAGGGGCAGCTCGACCCGGCGCTCGTGCGCAGCGGGTTCGCCAAGGCCACCTCCCCGGGTCGGCTGGAGGTGGCGCGCACCGGCCCGACCGTCCTGCTGGACGTGGCGCACAACCCCGCGGGCATGGCCGCGACGGTGGAGGCGATCCACGAGTCCTTCGCCTTCAGCCGCCTGGTCGGCGTCGTGGCCGTGGCCGCCGACAAGGACGTGCCCGGCGTGCTCGACCAGCTCGAACCGGTGCTGGCCGAAGTCGTCGTCACGCGCAACTCCTCGCCCCGCTCCATGGCCCCCGAGGAGCTGGCGGAGGTGGCCGAAGGGATCTTCGGCGCCGAGCGCGTCCACCTCGTGCCGCGCCTGGACGACGCCATCGACCGCGCCATCGGCCTGGCCGAGGAGACCGGCGAGTACGCGGGCGCGGGCGTGCTGATCACCGGCTCGGTGGTCACCGTCGGCGACGCCCGCACCCTCCTGCGCGTCGGCGCCCCCGGCGGCGCGTCGGCGGCCGGCGGATGACGGGCCGGGGGACGAGCCGGGCGGTAGGTCCGGCGACGGGACTGACGACGGGTCGGGTGACGAGCGGGGTGACGCGATGAGAAGGATGCTGGCGACGATCCTGACCTGCGAGGCGATCGTGATCGCGCTGGCCATCCCCGTGGCCGTCGCGGTGCTGGGCGTGGACGGCGCGGTGGCCGGGGCGGTGTGCGGCGGGCTGGCCGGGCTGTGCGTGGTGCTGGCCGGGCTGCTGCGCTTCGGATGGGCGGTGCCCGCGGGCGGCGTCCTGCAGGTCCTCATCATCGCCACCGGTTTCATGGTGCCGACGATGTTCTTCCTCGGCGCGCTGTTCGGCGCGTTGTGGGTCACCGCCATTTGGCTCGGACGCAAGGCGGAGAACGCCGGGGCGCGTTAAATTCGGGGCGACGGCACGTCAGTCGGCCGCCGAATTTCGACCATTTCGAGTTTACGTCCTATTCCGGCGTCTCGGGCCCCGGAAAAGGCGTTCGGCGGGCGACCAACTCCGAAGGGGGAAGGCCGTGTCCGCCGAATCGTCCGCCGAATCGTCCTCCGAAGCGCCGCGCGACCCGCACGCCGAACCGGACCCCGCCGCCGGACACGGCGCGCCCGCGTCCGGCCCCGAGCGTCCCGTCGCCGCCCGGCCGCCCGCCCCGCGGCGACCGCTCGACGCCG
>NZ_BCQU01000039.1:0-59160 GCF_001552235.1 Actinomadura rubrobrunea NBRC 15275
GGGCCCCGAGGCCGTGCTCGACCGCGCCCTGGAGCTGCTCGGCAAACTGCGCGAGCAGGTATTGACATTGCCTCCGGTCACGGCCAAATCCAGCGGCCGCCTTCTGGCGTCGTTGCAAGGTGGATTCAATCGCTGAGCCGGTGAGCCCGGCACGGGGGCACAAGGGGCGCCTTGCGGAGTGAAGCTCGTCGTATTCGGGGACAGTGATGCCTTGGGCCGGACCGGCACTGGTCACCGTGCCGCCGGGCGGAAATCCACAATGCTTCCGAGGACGCGATCCGCATTACGGCCGGCGGTGACCGATCCAGGTTTCTTGTCGGTCGGCCCGCTCGTGATCGATCGAGTGTTTTCGCACCCTTCTTTCTCGGGCGCCGGTGGTTGCGCGGCGGCGGTCAGGTGTCCCGGCCGCTGTGCTCAATTGTTGGGACTGCAGCGTGGTATCGCGCGGGTCACGCTCTGGGCAGGGCGGATTTTGGTGAGGGGCGCCCGTCCCGCCGGAGGGGGAGGACGGCGGGACGGGCGCGGGGTCGCGAGGCCGTCTGGCCGTCGCCGACCGGTCCTTCGTCAGCCCGTCTCGGTGCCTGCGCGCGGGTGGTGCAGGTCGAAGGCGGGCCGCGTGGAGCGGATGCGCGGAATGGAGGTGAAGTTGTGCCGCGGGGGCGGGCAGGAGGTCGCCCACTCCAGCGATCCGCCGTAGCCCCACGGGTCGTCCACGGTCACCCGCGGCGCGGACTTGGCGGTGCGGTAGATGTTCCACAGGAACGGGATCGTGGAGATGCCCAGCAGGAACGCACCGGCCGTGGACACCATGTTGAGGGTGGTGAATTCGGCGGGATAGTCGGCGAACCGCCGCGGCAATCCCTGGACGCCCATCCAGTGCTGGACCAGGAAGGTGCCGTGGAAGCCGATGAACAGGGTCCAGAAATGGACCTTGGCCCAGCCCTCGTGCAGCACCTTGCCGGTCATCTTCGGCCACCAGAAGTAGAACCCGGCGAACATGGCGAACACCACGGTGCCGAACAGCGTGTAGTGGAAGTGGGCGACGACGAAGTAGGAGTCGCTGACGTGGAAGTCGATCGGCGGCGAGGCGAGCAGCACGCCCGTGAGTCCGCCGAACAGGAACGTCACGAGGAAGCCGACCGAGAACAGCATCGGCGCCTCGAAGGTCAGCTGTCCGCGCCACATCGTGCCCACCCAGTTGAAGAACTTGATCCCGGTCGGCACGGCGATCAGGAGCGTCATGAACGAGAAGAAGGGCAGCACCACCTGGCCGGTGGTGAACATGTGGTGCGCCCACACGGCCATCGACAGGCCGGCGATCGACAGCGTGGCCGCCACCATGCCCACGTAGCCGAAGATCGGCTTGCGGCTGAACACCGGGATGATCTCGGAGATGATCCCGAAGAACGGCAGCGCGATCACGTAGACCTCGGGGTGCCCGAAGAACCAGAACAGGTGCTGGAAGATCAGCGCGCCGCCGGTCTCGGCGTCGAAGATGTGCGAGCCGAACTTGCGGTCGGACTCCAGCGCCACCAGCGTCGCGGCCAGCACCGGGAAGATCGCCAGCACCAGGATGCTGGTGATCAGCACGTTCCAGGTGAAGACCGGCACCCGGAACATCGTCATGCCCGGCGCCCGCATGCACAGGATCGTGGTGATGAAGTTGACCGCCGAAAGGATCGTGCCGAAGCCGCCCAGCGTGAGGCCGATGATGCCCATGTCGGCGCCGATGCCGGGACTGTGAATGGCGTTCGACAGCGGCGGATACATGTACCAGCCGAAACTGGCCGCGCCGCCCGGCGTGAGGAAGGACGCGGCCGCGATCAGCCCGCCGAACAGGAACAGCCAGTAGCTCAGCATGTTCAGGCGGGGGAAGGCCACGTCCGGAGCGCCGATCTGCAGCGGCATCACCACGTTGGCGAACCCGGTGAACAGCGGGGTGGCGAACAGCAGCAGCATGATCAGGCCGTGCATGGTGAAGGCCTGGTTGTACTGCTCGTTGGAGACCAGCTGCAGTCCCGGATGCGCCAGCTCGGCGCGCACGACCAGGGCCAGGACGCCGCCGATGAGAAAGAACGCGAACGAGGTGATCAAGTAGAGGTAGCCGATCACCTTGTGGTCGGTCGACGTCAGCCAGGAGACCAGACGCGTCCCTTTGCGCGTCACGGGCCTGTCGACCGTTTCCACCTGCACGGCGGAACTCGACGTCATGCGGCAACTCCAGAACTCGGATGAGGATCCCGTACATCCCAGCGATCAGCGCGCGGCCGGACCAGGGACCAACGGGCTCCGCCGCCGAGGGACCAATGGCCCGAACTTCCGGGACCTTCGTCCCGCACCGGTCGCCGAGGGAGCGGCTCACTTGCGTCGTTTGCGCAAGATCGGACGTTCACTTGCACAGGGCTGTCGTATCCTTGCGCAATGAGTCAGTCAGGGGAGTCCGCGCGGACCCGGCGGCTCGCCGAGGTCGCGAAGAAGGTGGGAGTCAGCGAGGCGACGGTCAGCCGCGTGCTGAACGGGCGTCCGGGGGTGTCGGAGGCGACGCGGCAGGCGGTGCTCACCGCGCTCGACGTGCTGGGCTACGAGCGGCCCACGCAGCTGCGCGGGGAGCGGGCCCGGCTGGTGGGCCTGGTCCTGCCGGAGCTGGGCAACCCGATCTTCCCGGCGCTGGCGGAGGTGATCGGGGGCGCGCTCGCCCAGCGGGGGTTCACGCCGGTGCTGTGCACCCGGACCGCGGGCGGGCTGTCGGAGGCCGACTACGTCAACATGCTCGTCGACCAGCAGGTGTCGGGCGTGGTGTTCGCGGGCGGGCACTACGCGGAGCTCGATTCCCCGCACGACCACTACTACCGGCTGATGGAGCTGGGGCTTCCGGTCGTGCTGGTGAACGCGGGGGTGCCGGAGCTGACGTTCCCCCGGGTGTCCACCGACGACGCGGTCGCCGTCGAGCAGGCCTACGCGCATCTGACGTCGCTGGGGCATGAGCGCATCGCGCTGCTGCTGGGGCCGGAGGACCACATCCCGTCGCAGCGCAAGCTGGCAGCGTTCCGCGCGGTCGCGGGCGAGGTGCCCGACGACGCGGTGGCGCACGCCATGTTCTCGATCGAGGGCGGCCACTCGGTGGCCGCGCGGATCATCGCGGCGGGGTACACGGCGGTGATCTGCGCGAGCGACGTGCTGGCGCTCGGGGCGATCCGGGCGGTGCGCCGGGCCGGGCTGTCGGCGCCGGAGGACCTGTCGGTGGTCGGGTTCGACGACTCGGCGTTCATCAACTGCACGCACCCGCCGCTCACCACGGTCCGCCAGCCGATCGAGGCGATGGGCAGGGCGGCGGTCAGCATGCTGGTCACGCAGATGGAGCGCGGGTCGGCGCCCGCCGAGGAGCTGCTCTACGAGCCCGAGCTGGTGGTCCGCGGCTCCACCGCGCCGCCGCGGCCGGCCGCCTCCGGCTGATCGCGCGCGCATCGCGCTCCGAGCCGTCGCCCCCGTGGGCGGCGGCTCTCGTCATTCCGGGCGCGTTCCAAAGTTTGCGATCTTTCGTCGTGTTCTTGCGTTGAAAAATTCGGGTCTTGCGTTGTGATGTACGTCTCTGTATGTTCCTCGCAATCCCCCGAGGAGGAACCCCCGATGAGACTCCGTCCAGTGGCGGTGCTGCTGACGGCGGCACTGGCCGTCACGGGCACCGCGTGCGGCGCCAAGTCCAGCAGGCAGAACGACCGCGGGGCCGCCGCGACGGCCGGGCCGCTCGATCCGAACACCAAGGTGACGATCACCGTCGGCTGCCGGCCCCCGAAGACCGCCAAGGCCGAGCGGGCCGCGTGGGACGCCGACGTCAAGGCGTTCCAGGCCGAGTACCCGAACATCACGGTCGTCGGCAAGGACGCCTTCCCCTGCATCGTGCCCGAGACGTTCCAGGCCAAGCTGGCCGGCGGGCAGATGGAGGACGTCTTCTACGTCTACTACACCGACGCCCAGAAGATCATTCAGAACCGGCAGGCCGCCGACATCACCCCCTACGTCGGCGCCCTCAAGCGGCTCAAGGACGTCAACCCGCAGTTCCTCAAGGCGCTCCAGGACGGCAAGGGCCGCATCTACGGCGTCCCCCGCAAGGGCTACACCACCGGGCTCGTCTACAACCGCAAGCTGTTCGCCAAGGCGGGGCTCGACCCGAACAACCCGCCCAAGACCTGGGCCGAGGTCCGCGAGGCCGCCAAGAAGATCTCCGCGCTGGGCCCCGGCTACGTCGGGTACGGCGAGTACAGCGCCGGCAACACCGGCGGCTGGCACTTCACCGCCGAGATCTACGGGCGGGGCGGCGACGTCGTCACCCCCGACGGCAAGAAGGCCGCGTTCAACAGCCCCGAAGGGCGCGCCGTCCTGCAGACCCTCAAGGACATGCGCTGGACCGACGACTCCATGGGGACCAAGCAGCTGCTGCGCTGGGAGGACCTCATGCGGATGATGGGCAGCGGCAAGCTCGGCATGATGGTCGGCGCGCCGGACGTGGCCGTCGAGACGTTCCTCAACTTCGGCGCCGAGATCGAGGACATCGGCGCGACCACGCTGCCGGAGGCCAGGGCGTCCCTGCTCGGCGGCGACGCCTACATGATCAACCCGAAGGCGAGCCCGGACCAGATCAAGGCCGCCATGCTGTGGCTGGACTTCCGGAACCTGACGCCGGGGCAGGGCCAGTTCGACTACAAGCGGTTCAAGGAGGGGGGCCGCCCGGTCGGCGTCCCCGAGAACCTGCTGTGGGGCGACAACGCCAGCGGCGCCCAGGAGCGCGCGCTGCGGCGCCAGTACGCCACCGTGCCCGTGGACAACTTCGCCCCGTATGAGAAGGGGTCGTCCGGCGTCACGCCCAAGGTGGAGCCGCCGAACGCGCAGGCCATCTACGCGATCCTCGACGGCGTCATGTCGGCCGTCCTGACCCGCAGGGACGCCGACATCGACCAGCTGCTGGCCGACGCCGAGAAGAAGGTCAACGCACTCCTCGCCCGCAGCAACTGACGCCCACCTCCCGGGGGCGCCGCCCGGCGCTCCCGGGGCACCGGAAGGACCACGATGACCGTTTCGCACGGCGGCCGCCTCCGCCCGGCGGGGGCGCCGCGCAGGCGGCTCGGCCTGGCGGTACGGCGGAACCTCACCGCCTACGGGTTCCTCAGCGGAGCGCTGATCTGCTTCGCGTTCTTCTCCTGGTATCCGATGGCCCGCGAGGTCGTCCTGAGCTTCCAGAAGAACAATTTCGTCGATCCGCCCCAGTGGGTCGGGCTCGACAACATCCGGACGGTGGTGCAGGACCCCGCGTTCTGGCCCGCCTGGCGCAACACCGCGATGTTCACCCTGCTCGCGCTGCTGTGCGGGTACGTGGTCCCCTTCGCGATCGCGCTGGTGCTGAACGAGCTGCGGCACGCCCGCGGCTACCTGAGGTTCGTGGTGTACCTGCCCGTCATGCTGCCGCCGGCGGTGTCGGTGCTGCTGTTCAAGTGGTTCTACGACCCGGGGCCGGGCCTGTTCAACCAGCTGCTGAACCTGGTGCACCTGCCGGGTCTGAGCTGGCTGGACTCCCGGGACACCGCGCTGATCTCGCTGGTGATCGTGTCCACCTGGATGAACCTGGGCACCGGCACGCTGATCTACCTGGCGGCGCTGCAGACCGTCCCCGGCGAGCTGTACGAGGCCGCCGAGCTGGACGGCGCCGGGACGCTGCGCCGGATCTGGCACGTCACCATCCCGCAGACCCGGCTGATCCTGCTGGTGATGCTGCTGCTGCAGATCATCGCGACGATGCAGGTGTTCATCGAGCCGTACCTGCTCACCGGCGGCGGCCCGGAGGACGCCACGCTCAGCGTCGTCTACCTGATGTACCAGTACGCCTTCGACTACCAGGACTTCGGCGGGGGCAGCGCCCTCGGGCTGATGCTCATGATCGTCCTGATCGTCTTCTCCGCCGCCTACCTGCGCGTGTCGCGCAACGTCACCTGAAGGCCCGTCACCATGCCCTCTCTCACCGCCACGCGTCCGCCCGCCGCGTCCGCCCCGCCGTCCCGGCGCGCGCCCAGGCGGCGCCGTCCGAAGCCGTTCGCCACCGGGCACCGGACGGTGCTGTCGCCGCACCAGCTGAACTCGCCGTGGGGCCGCAGGATCTACTGGACCGTCCTGGTCTCGACGGTGATGCTGTTCACGGCCGTCTTCGTGTTCCCGCTGTACTGGATGGTCACCGGGGCGATGAAGACCGGCGAGGAGTTCGCCCGCATCCCGCCCACGTTCGTGCCGTCGTCCGTCTCCTTCGACAGCTACCGGCAGGCGTGGACGATGATGAACCTCGACCGGTTCCTGCTGAACACCCTGCAGTACGCGGCGGGGGCCTGGGCGTTCACGATGGCGTTCGACGTCGCCGCGGCCTACGCGCTGTCCAAGCTGCGCCCCCGGTTCGGCAACGTGATCTTGATGGGCATGCTGGCGACGCTGATGATCCCGCCGACGGTGATCCTGCTGCCCGCCTACCTGACGGTCAAGGACGTGCCGATCGTCCGGCTGGACCTGCTGAACACGCCGTGGGCGATCTGGCTGCCCGCGGTCGCCAACGGGTTCAACATCTTCCTGCTCAAGCGCTTCTTCGACGCGATCCCCACCGCCCTGCTGGAGGCGGCGCAGGTCGACGGCGCCTCGCCGCTGCGGATCCTGTGGTCGATCGTGCTGCCGGTGTCGCGGCCGATCCTCGGCGTCGTGTCGATCTTCACGGTGGTCAACGTGTGGCGCGACTTCGCCTGGCCCCTGCTCGTGCTGCAGGACCCGGAGAAGATGACGATCAGCGTGGGCATCGCCTCGCTGCGGGCCAACATGCCGCAGACCACGATGACCGCGGCCCTGGTGATCGCCAGCATCCCGACCATCGTCGTGTTCTTCCTGTTCCAGCGGCACATCATGGCCGGTCTGACCGCGGGGGGCCTCAAAGGCTGACCCCGTCCCCGGCGCCGCCCGTCCGGCGGCGCCCGACGAGTCCTTTCCGACGGCGCCGATCGAACAGTGACCGTGAAGTCGCGACCGAGCCTCTCCGAACGTCACCTCTCCGAACGTCCGCGAACAGTCCCGAGGAGCGCGTGAGCATGCCCGAAGCATGGTGGCGGGGAGCCGTGATCTACCAGGTCTACCTGCGCAGTTTCGCCGACGGCGACGGCGACGGCGTGGGCGACCTGGCGGGGCTGCGCTCCCGCCTGCCCTACCTGTCCGAGCTGGGGGTGGACGCCGTGTGGCTCAACCCCTGGTACCCGTCGCCGATGGCCGACGGCGGCTACGACGTCGCCGACTACCGCGGCATCGAACCGGTCTTCGGCACCCTCGCCGACGCGGAGGCCTTCATCGGCGACGCGCACGCGCTGGGCATCCGGGTCATCCTCGACGTGGTGCCCAACCACACCTCGGACCAGAGCGCGTGGTTCCGCGCCGCCCTGGCCGCCGGTCCGGGGTCCCCCGAGCGCGCCCGGTTCTGGTTCCGGCGCGGCGACGGGGACGCGCCGCCCAACGACTGGCAGTCGATCTTCGGCGGCCCGGCCTGGACGCGGGCCCCCGACGGCGAGTGGTACCTGCACCTGTTCGCCCCCGAGCAGCCCGACTTCAACTGGAACCATCCCGACGTGCGCGCCGAGTTCCTGGACGTGCTGCGGTTCTGGTTCGACCGGGGCGTGGACGGCTTCCGCGTCGACTCGGCCGCGCTGCCGGTCAAGGACCCCGACGCCGCGCCCGACGGACGGGACCCGTACACCGACCGGGACGGCGTCCACGACATCTACCGGGAGTGGCGGCGCCTGACCGACGCCTACCCCGGCCGGATGCTGGTCGGCGAGGTGTGGCTGCCCGACCAGGAGCGGCTCGCCCGCTACCTGCGGCCGGACGAGCTGCACACCGTCTTCAACTTCCCGTTCCTCGGCGCCCCCTGGGACGCGGCCGCCCTGCGGACCGTCATCGACGACACGCTCGCCACGCTCGCGCCGGTCGGCGCCCCGGCCACCTGGGTGCTGTCGAACCACGACGTCACCCGCACGGTCACCCGCTACGGCCGCGCCGACACCGCGTTCGACCACGCCGACCGCAAGCACGGCATGCCCAGCGACCTCACGGTCGGCATGCGGCGGGCCCGGGCCGCGGCGCTGCTGTCGCTCGCCCTGCCCGGGAGCGTGTACATCTACCAGGGCGAGGAGCTGGGGCTGCCCGAGGTGGAGGACCTGCCGGACGAGCTGCGGCAGGACCCCATCTGGCGCCGCTCCGGCCGCACCGACCCCGGTCGCGACGGCTGCCGGGTGCCGCTCCCCTGGTCCGGCACCGAGCCGCCGTTCGGGTTCGGCGCCGGGACGCCGTGGCTGCCGCAGCCCGCCGACTGGAAGGACCTGACGGTCGAGGCCCAGCAGGCCGATCCGTCCTCGATGCTGTCCCTCTACCGCGCCGCGCTGCGCATCCGCGCCGCCGAACTCGGCGACGGCGCCCTGACCTGGCTGCCGATGGGCGACGACGTGCTCGCCTTCACCCGCGACTCGGGCCTCACCTGCGTGGTGAACCTCGGCGCCGACCCCGTGCGCGTCGACGGCGAGGTCCTGTTGGCCAGCGGGCCGCTGGACGGCGACGTGCTGCCCGCGGACACCGCCGTGTGGCTGCGCTGATCAGACCTTTCCCCCGGAAGTGCCCCCAACCCCCCGCTCACCGAGGGAGCAGAACAAATGAAACGGAAGCTGACCCCGCTCCTGCTGTCCGTGACCTTGGCCGCGTCCGGCGGCCTCCTCGGCCCGGTGGCGTCCCCCGCCGCCGCGGCCGAGAAGCCCGGCGGACGCGCCGACGACACCTCTCCCCGCGCGGCGGCCGCGGGACGCGGCGCCACCATGCCGTACGAGTGGTATGAGGCGGAGGACGGCGTGCTCGCCGGCGGCGCGACGGTCGTCGGCCCCAACCGCACCGTCGGGGACCTGGCGGGCGAGGCGTCGGGCCGCCGGGCGGTCCGGCTCACCGGAACCGGCGCCAGCGTCGAGTTCACCACCACGGCGCCCACCAACACGCTGGTGGTCCGCTACTCGATCCCCGACGCCCCGGGCGGCGGCGGCATCGACGCGACGCTCAACGTCTACGTCGACGGGACCTTCCACAAGGCCCTCGACCTGACGTCCCGCTACACCTGGGTGTACGGCGACGAGGCCAACCCGAGCGACGCGCCGAGCGCGGGCCCGCCGCGCCACATCTACGACGAGGCCAACCTGATGCTCGGCACCACCGTGCCCGCCGGCAGCAAGATCAAGCTGCAGAAGGACGCGGACAACACGACCACCTACGCCATCGACTTCATCAACACCGAGCAGGTGGCCGCCAAGCCCAACCCGGACCCGGCCAAGTACGCGGTCCCCGCCGGTTTCACCCACCAGGACGTGCAGAACGCCCTGGACCGGGCGCGGCAGGACCCCAACCTGGAGGGCGTGTACCTGCCGCCGGGCGACTATGAGACGACCCACAAGTTCAACGTCTACGGCAAGGCCGTCAAGGTCGTGGGCGCGGGCCCGTGGTTCACGCGGTTCCACACCCCGAGGAACCAGCAGAACACCGACGCGGGCTTCCACGCGGACGCGTCCGCCAACGGCTCGACGTTCTCCGGGTTCGCCTTCTTCGGCAACTACACCGTGCGCATCGACGGCCCGGGCAAGGTGTTCGACTTCAGCAACGTCGCCGACATGACCATCGACGACATCTGGGTCGAGCACACGGTCTGCCTCTTCTGGGGCACCAACGTCGACAACTCCGTCATCAAGAACTCGCGGATCAGGAACATGTGGGCCGACGGCCTCAACCTGACCAACGGCAGCAGCGGCAACACGGTCAGCAACATCGAGGCGCGCACCACCGGCGACGACGGCTTCGCGCTGTTCCCGGCCGTCGACCGCCACAACGAGCAGCAGACCGGCAACGTCTACGAGAACCTCACCTCGCTGCTGACCTGGCGGGCCGCGGGCCTGGCGGTCTACGGGGGCGGCGGCAACACCTTCCGCAACCTGTACATCGCCGACACCCTCGTCTACCCCGGGATCACCATCGCCACGCTGCGGTTCGGGAGCATCCCGGCGCTGGGCTTCGAGGCCGACCCGAAGACGACGTTCGAGAACATCTCGCTCGTGCGGGCGGGCGGCCACTTCTGGGGCCGGCAGACCTTCCCCGCACTGTGGGCGTACTCCGGCGAGTACCCGTTCCGGGGGATCCGGGTCAACGATGTCGACATCGTCGACCCGACGTACTCGGGGATCATGTTCCAGACCAAGTACTCCGACGGGCGGCCGCTCAACCCGATCACCGACGTCGTCTTCACCGACGTCGCCATCTCCGGGGCGCGCAAGAGCGGTGACGAGTTCGACGCCAAGTCGGGCTTCGGCATCTGGGTCAACGAGGAGCCCGAGCCCGGCCAGGGTCCGGCCGTCGGCTCGGCGACCTTCAACGGCCTGAGCCTGAGCGACAACCACGAGGACATCCGCAACAACACCACCACGTTCACCCTCAACCTGAACTGACACGACGAGAAGGGGCCGCGGAACGCGTCGTCCGCGGCCCCTTCTGCGCGAGAACCCCCGTTCGCCCGTGGACGGACAGGCCGCGCCCCGAACGACCGCAGCGCCGCAGGGCATGCGTTTCCGCGCTGGGCAGGCGGCCGCGCCGCCCGGGCGTCAACACACAAGTCCGCACGCCGAACGACCCCGGCGCCGCAGGTCCTGTGTCTCCCTCCCCGTACGGGGCAGGCGGCCGCGTCGCGCCCAGGACGGCATGGGACGGTGCGCGGACGCGGAAGGCTCGCCGCGAGGCCGACGAACAGCCCGCCGCGCCGGGACCAAGGTCCCTAGGACCTGTGGGACCGGACGGGCCACCGTTGGAACGGCGTGAAGCGGACCAGTTCGGGAAGCCCTGCGAGAGGACGGCTGCGGCCGTCGGGTGTGCGTGGGAAGTGAGGCCGGTGGCAGGCGAACGGGAGCAGGGGGCCGGGGCGTCCGAGGCGGCGCATCCGGGCGGGCGGCCGATGGCGATGCTGGCGGTGGCCACCGTGGGCTTCGCGCTGAACTTCTGGGCGTGGGCGCTGCTCAGCCCGCTCGGCCCCCGGTTCAAGGACGCGTTGCATCTCACCACTTTCGAGCAGGCGCTGCTGGTGGCGGTGCCGGTGGTGGTCGGCTCGCTGGGCCGGATCCCGGTCGGGGCGCTGACCGACCGGTTCGGCGGGCGCGTGATGTTCCCGGTGGTGTCGGCGGCGACCATCGTCCCGGTGCTGTTCCTGGGATGGGCCGGGCAGTCGTCCTTCGCGGCGCTGCTGATCGGCGGTTTCTTCCTCGGCATCGGCGGCACGGCGTTCGCCGTCGGGGTGCCGTTCGTCAACGCCTGGTTCCCGCCCGAGCGGCGCGGGCTGGCGCTCGGGGTGTTCGGCGCCGGCATGGGCGGTACCGCGATCAGCGCGCTGACGACGGTGAAGCTGGTCGACTGGGGCGGGACGGCGACCCCGTTCGGGGTCACCGCGCTCGTGCTGGCGGTGTACACGGCGGTGTCCGCACTGGTGCTCCGCGAGGCGCCCGGCCGTGCGGCCTCCGCCGAGCCTGCGGCGCGGCGGCTGGCGGAGGCCGCACGGCTGGGCGTCACCTGGCAGGCGTCCGCGCTGTATGCGGTGGCGTTCGGCGGGTACGTTGCCTTCTCGGTATATCTGCCGACTCATCTGAAGAACGAGTACGGGCTGGCGCAGGCGGACGCGGCCGCCCGGATGGCCGGTTTCGTGATCCTCGCGGTCGTCATGCGGCCGTTCGGAGGGTGGCTGTCGGACCGGTTCGGTCCCGCGCGGGTCCTGGCCGCGGCGCTGGCGGTGGTGGCCGCCGGCGCGGTGGTGCAGGCGTTCGCGCCGCCGCTGATGCCGGTGGGCACGCTGGCGTTCCTGACCATGGCCGCGGCGTTGGGCGTCGGCAGCGGCGCCGTGTTCGCGCTGGTCGCGCGGCTGGTGCCGGCGGGCAAGGTCGGCTCGGTGACCGGTGTGGTGGGCGCGGCCGGCGGTCTGGGCGGCTTCGTTCCGCCGCTGGTGATGGGGTCCCTCTACGGCGCCTACGGCTCCTACGCCCTCGGGCTGGTGCTGCTGGCCGTGGTAGCGGTCGCCGCGGCCGCGTTCACCGTTTCGGTGGTGCGCCGGGCGGTGGAGGAGGCGGCCCATGGCCGCATCGTCGGGCAGACGTGACCCGCCCGCGGGAGGAACCCATGGCGCACAGGCAAAAGGGGACGAGACAGAGGGGGAGCGACGGTGAGTGCGGGTAATGGCCGGGGGCGGAGCGAGGCGGGCCTCGACAGTCCGCTGATGGACGCTCTCGTGGGGACGCGCCGGTTCTTCACCCGCGCGGACGTATCGCAGGACCGGCGCACCCTCCACAAGAAGGGCGGCCGACAGGCGGACGAGTTCTATCGGGACCGCTGGTCGCACGACAAGGTGGTGCGGTCCACGCACGGCGTGAACTGCACGGGTTCCTGCTCGTGGAAGGTGTACGTCAAGGACGGCATCATCACCTGGGAGGCCCAGCAGACCGACTACCCGTCCGTGGGGCCGGACCGTCCGGAGTACGAGCCGCGGGGCTGCCCGCGCGGCGCGGCGTTCTCCTGGTACACCTACTCGCCCACGCGGGTGCGGTACCCGTACGTCCGCGGGGTCCTGCTGGAGATGTACCGGGAGGCCAGGGCCCGCACCGGCGATCCGGTGGCGGCGTGGGCGGAGATCGTGTCCGACCCGGAGCGGGCGCGGCGGTACAAGTCGGCGCGGGGCAGGGGCGGCCTGGTCCGGGCGAGCTGGGACGAGGCGGTCGAGATGATCGCCGCGGCGCACGTCCACACGGTGAAGACGTGGGGGCCGGACCGGGTGGCGGGGTTCTCGCCGATCCCGGCGATGTCGATGGTGTCGCACGCGTCCGGCGCCCGGTTCGTGTCGCTGCTGGGCGGGACGATGCTGTCGTTCTACGACTGGTACGCCGACCTGCCGGTGGCTTCTCCGCAGGTGTTCGGCGACCAGACCGACGTGCCCGAGTCCGGCGACTGGTGGGACGCCGGCTACCTGATCATGTGGGGGTCGAACCTGCCGGTGACGCGCACCCCGGACGCGCACTGGATGGCCGAGGCCCGCTACCGGGGGCAGAAGGTGGTGGCGGTCTCCCCCGACTACGCCGACAACGTCAAGTTCGCCGACGAATGGCTGGCCGCACAGCCCGGCACGGACGGCGCGCTGGCGATGGCGATGGGCCACGTGATCCTCAAGGAGTTCTTCGTCGACCGCCGCGTCGACTACTTCACCGAGTACGTCAAGCGGTACACCGACCTGCCGTTCCTGGTGCGGCTGGAGCCGAACGCCGCGGGCGACGCGTACGTGCCGGGCAAGTTCCTCACCGCCGCCGACCTGCCCGGCGCCGAGGCGCGCACCGAGCACGCCGCGTTCAAGACCGTGCTGCTGGACGCCGTCACCGACCGTCCCCTGGTCCCCGGCGGATCACTGGGCTTCCGGTACGGCGAGCAGGGCGCGGGACGCTGGAACCTGGACCTCGAGGGCGCCGACCCGCGCCTGTCGGTGGCCGACGACCCGGCGGCCGAACCACCGGTCGAGGTGGAGCTGCCGCGGTTCGACGCCCCCGACGGGACGCCCGGGACGCTGCGCAGGGGCGTGCCGGTGCGGCGGGTCGGCGAGCACCTGGTGACGACCGTGTTCGACCTGCTGCTCGCCCAGTACGGGGTGCGGCGCCACGGCCTGCCGGGCACCTGGCCGTCCGGGTACGACGACCCGTCCGAGCCGTGCACCCCGGCCTGGCAGGAGCCGATCACGGGGGTTCCGGCGGCGGCCGCCGCGCGGATCGGCCGGGAGTTCGCCGCCAACGCCGAGCAGACCCGCGGCCGCTCGATGATCATCATGGGGGCGGGGACCAACCACTGGTTCCACTCCGACACCATCTACCGGGCGTTCCTGGCGCTGACCACGCTGACCGGCTGCCAGGGCGTCAACGGCGGAGGCTGGGCGCACTACGTGGGCCAGGAGAAGTGCCGCCCGTTCACCGGGTGGGCGCAGCTGGCGTTCGCGCTGGACTGGTCCCGGCCGCCCCGCCAGATGATCGGCACGGCGTACTGGTACCTGCACACCGACCAGTTCCGCTACGACCGCTTCGGCGCCGACGCCCTCGCCGCCGCGACCGCCGAGGGGCGGCTGGCGGGCAAGAGCACCGCGGACGTCATCGCGCAGGCGGCGCGGCTGGGGTGGATGCCGTCCTATCCGACGTTCGACCGCAACCCCCTCGACCTGGCCGACGAGGCGGAGGCGTCGGGGATGCCGGTCGGCGAGTACATCGTGTCGCAGCTCGAGCAGGGGCGGCTGCGGTTCGCGTGCGAGGACCCCGACGCGCCGGAGAACTTCCCGCGGATCCTCACGGTGTGGCGGGCCAACCTGCTGGGCTCGTCCGCCAAGGGCAACGAGTACTTCCTCAAGCATCTGCTCGGCGCCGACGCGCAGCTGCGCGCCGCCGAGGCGCCGCCGGAGGCCAGGCCGAAGGACGTGGCGTGGCGCGAGGAGGCCCCCGTCGGGAAGCTGGACCTGCTGCTGTCGCTGGACTTCCGGATGACCAGCACGACGATCTACTCCGACATCGTGCTGCCGGCGGCGACCTGGTACGAGAAGCACGACCTCAGCACCACCGACATGCACCCGTTCGTGCACTCGTTCAACCCGGCGATCGCCCCGCCCTGGCAGACCCGCACCGACTGGGACGCCTTCCAGGCGATCGCCGACGCGTTCAGCCGCATGGCCGCGGTGCACCTGGGCGTCCGCAAGGACGTGGTCGCGGTGCCGCTGACGCACGACACCCCGGACGAGCTGGCCACCCCGCACGGGCGCGTCCGCGACTGGAAGACCGGGGAGTGCGCCCCGGTGCCGGGCGCGACCATGCCGAAGCTGGTGGTCGTGGAACGCGACTACGGCGCCGTCGCCGCCAAGATGGCCGCGCTCGGGCCGCTGGCCGAGTCGCTCGGCGCGACCGTCAAGGGCGTCTCGTTCGACCTGACGCGCCCGGTGGAGTACCTGCGGCGCGCGAACGGCGTGATCCGCGGCGGACCGGCCGACGGGCGCCCGTCCCTGGTCCGCGACGTGCACGCCTGCGAGGCGATCCTGGCGCTGTCGGGCACCACCAACGGGCACCTGGCCGTCCAGGGGTTCCGGGCGCTGGAGGAGCGCACCGGCACGGCGCTGGCGGACCTGGCCGCCGAGCACGAGGGCAAGCAGATCACCTTCGCCGACACCCAGGCCAGGCCGACGCCGGTCATCACCTCGCCGGAGTGGTCCGGCTCGGAGAGCGGCGGGCGCCGGTACTCGCCGTTCACCATCAACGTCGAGCGGCTCAAGCCCTGGCACACCCTCACCGGGCGCCAGCACTTCTACCTCGACCACGACTGGATCGCCGAGCTCGGCGAGCAGCTCCCGGTGTACCGGCCGCCGCTGAACATGCACGCCCTGTTCGGCGAGCCGCGCGCGGGCGAGCAGGGGGAGCTCGGCATCGCCGTGCGGTACCTCACCCCGCACAACAAGTGGTCCATCCACTCGGAGTACCAGGACAACCTGTTCATGCTGTCGTTGTCGCGCGGCGGCCCCACCATCTGGATCAGCGACCGGGACGCCGCGAAGATCGGGGTGTCTGACAACGACTGGATCGAGGCGGTCAACCGCAACGGCGTCGTGGTGGCGCGCGCGATCGTGTCGCACCGCATGCCCGAGGGCACCGTCTACATGCACCACGCCCAGGACCGGCTCATCGACGTGCCGCGCAGCGAGACGACCGGGCGCCGGGGCGGCATCCACAACTCGCTGACCCGGCTGCTGATCAAACCCAGCCATCTGATCGGCGGCTACGCCCAGTTGTCGTTCGCGTTCAACTACCTGGGCCCCACCGGCAACCAGCGCGACGAGGTCACCGTGATCCGCCGCCGCGCGCAGGAGGTGACGTACTGATGCGCGTGATGGCGCAGATGGCGATGGTGATGAACCTCGACAAGTGCATCGGCTGCCACACCTGCTCGGTGACGTGCAAACAGGCGTGGACGAACCGCAGCGGCACCGAGTACGTGTGGTTCAACAACGTCGAGACCCGCCCCGGGCAGGGGTACCCGCGCCGCTACGAGGACCAGGAGAAGTGGCGCGGCGGCTGGACGCTCAACCGGCGAGGGCGCCTGACGCTCAAGGGCGGCGGACGGCTGCGCAAGCTGCTCACCATCTTCGCCAACCCGAAACTGCCGTCCCTCGACGACTACTACGAGCCCTGGACCTACGACTACGACACGCTCACCAACGCGCCGCTGCAGGAGCACACTCCCGTCGCGCGTCCCAAGTCGCTCATCTCCGGCAAGGACATGAAGATCTCCTGGTCGGCGAACTGGGACGACGACCTCGGCGGCTCCCCCGGCCTGGAGGAGCGCGACGTGGTGCTGGGCCGTGTGGCGGAGAAGGTCAAGCTGGAGTTCGAGAAGACCTTCATGTTCTACCTGCCGCGCATCTGCGAGCACTGCCTCAACCCGTCGTGCGCGGCGTCCTGCCCGTCCGGCGCGATCTACAAGCGGACCGAGGACGGCATCGTGCTGGTCGACCAGGACCGCTGCCGCGGGTGGCGGATGTGCATCACCGGATGCCCGTACAAGAAGGTCTACTTCAACCACCGCACCGGCAAGGCCGAGAAGTGCACCTTCTGCTTCCCGCGCGTGGAGGTCGGCCTCCCCACGGTGTGCTCGGAGACCTGCGTGGGGCGTCTGCGCTACATCGGCCTGATGCTCTACGACGCCGACAAGGTGCTCGAGGCCGCGTCCACGCCCGACGAGAAGGCGCTGTACGAGGCGCAGCTGGAGGTGTTCCTGGACCCCCACGACCCGGTGGTCATCGCGGCCGCCGAGCGGGAGGGCATCCCGCGCGACTGGATCGAGGCGGCCCAGCGCTCCCCCGTCCACGCGCTGATCAACACCTACAGGCTGGCGCTGCCGCTGCATCCCGAGTACCGCACGATGCCGATGGTCTGGTACATCCCGCCGCTGTCCCCGGTCGTGGACGTCGTCCGCGACACCGGGCACGACGCCGAGGACACCGGCAACCTGTTCGCCGCCATCGAGGCCCTGCGCATCCCCGTCGACTACCTGGCCCAGCTGTTCACGGCCGGCGACCCGGCCCCCGTCGACGCCGTCCTGCGCCGCCTGGCCGCCATGCGCTCCTACATGCGCGACATCAACCTGGGGCGCGAACCCGACGAGGGCATCCCCGCCAAGGTCGGCATGACCGGCGAGCAGATGTACGACATGTACCGGCTGCTGGCGCTCGCCAAGTACGACGAGCGCTACGTCATCCCGCCCGCGCACGCCGAGCAGGCCCACAAGCTGGAAGAGCTCGCCACCGAGTGCAGCCTGAACTACGAGGGCGGCCCCGGGATGGGCGGCTGGGGGCCGTTCGGCGAGTCGTCCGGCGGCGCCTCCCCGATCGCGGTGGAGAACTTCCACATGCTCCGGGAACGTCAGACGGCGGACCGCTCCGCCGACCCGTCCGACCGGCGCGCCCGCATCAACCTGCTCAACTGGGACGGCAAGGGCAGGCCCGCCGGCCTGTTCCCGCCCCGCCGCGACGAGCCGGGCGGGCCGGACGACGCGTCGCCGGGCGGCGACCCGCCCGCCGGGGCGGGCACCGCGGAAACGGAGCCACGGCCATGAAGACCTGGATCAGGACACCGGGCGGGCGTTCCGCGCCGACCGACGCCGAACTGACGGCGGCCTGGCAGACCGCCTCGCTGTTGCTCGGCTACCCGGACGAGGGGCTGCTCGCCCGCCGTCCGCTGCTCGGCCAGGCGGTGGCGGCGCTGCCGCCGTCCCTCGGGGAGCCGCTGGGGCGGTTCCTCGACCACCTCGACGCCACGCCCCTGGCGCAGCTGGCCGCCGACTACGTCGCCACCTTCGACCACCGCAGACGCTGCTGCCTCTACCTGACCTACTACGCCTACGGCGACACCCGTAAGCGCGGCATGGCGCTGCTGCGCTTCAAGCACGCCTACCGCGCGGCGGGGCTCGTCCTCGCCGACGGCGAGCTTCCCGACCATCTGTCCGTCGTGCTGGAGTTCGCCGCCACCGGCGACCGCCGCGAGGGACGGCGGCTGCTGCTGGAGCACCGCGCCGGGCTGGAACTGCTGCGCCTGGCGCTCGCCGAGGCCGGATCGCCCTGGGCGTCCGTGCTGGACGCCGTCTCGGCCACCCTGCCCCCGCTGGACGGCGACGTGCGCGAGGCCGTGGCCCGTCTGGCCGCCGAGGGGCCGCCCGAGGAGGAGGTCGGCCTCGCCCCCTTCGACGCGCACGCCGGTCACCCCGCCCTGCTGCCCGAACCCGTCGTTGGAGCCCGCAAATGATCAGTGTCCTCGCCGCCCGCGTCCAGGGGGCCGCCGCGACCGCGCCGCACGGCGGCGGACAGGCGGACGTCCTGGACGTGCTGCTGTGGGTGGCGCTCCCGTACGTCGCCATCGCGGTCTTCGTCATAGGCCACTACTGGCGCTACCGCTACGACAAGTTCGGCTGGACGACCCGCTCGTCGCAGCTGTATGAGAAGCGCCTGCTGCGCATCGGCAGCCCGCTGTTCCACTTCGGCATCCTGATCGTCCTGCTCGGGCACGTCGGCGGGCTCGTCATCCCGGACACCTGGACCGAGGCGGCGGGGATCAGCGAGCACGCCTACCACGTGGCCGCAGTGACGCTCGGCACCGCGGCCGGCTTCTGCACCTTGACGGGCCTGGCGATCCTGATCTACCGGCGCCGCACCGTCGGGCCGGTCTTCTCCGCCACGACCCGCAACGACAAGCTGATGTACGCCGTCCTCACCCTGGTCATCGTGCTGGGGCTGGCCGCCACCGTCGCCGCCAACCTCGCGGGCGGCGGCTACGACTACCGCGAGACCGTGTCCCCCTGGTTCCGGTCGGTGTTCATGCTGCGGCCCGACCCGGACCTCATGGCGGACGTTCCGATCCTGTTCCAGCTGCACGCCCTCAGCGCCATGCTGCTGTTCTGCATCTGGCCGTTCACCCGCCTGGTGCACATGCTCACGGCGCCGGTCGGCTATCTCACCCGCCCCTACATCGTCTACCACAGCCGCGACGAGCGGCTCGGGGCGCGCGCCCCGCGGCGCGGCTGGGAGCGCCTCCCCTGACTGCGCGCGGCGCCACCGCCCGACCACGGACTGTTTTTACCACGGTCATTTGCATAAACTCCGGGTGTGGGCAAGCGTGATCTGGTCGATGCCGAGCCGCGGCCGGCGCTCGGCGACAGCCGCTCCGCGGTGCTCAACGTGCTGCGGGCGTTCGGGCCGCTGGGCGTGCGGGAGGCGGCGGAGCGCACCGGGCTGCATCCCAACACCGCGCGGTTCCACCTGGACGGGCTGGTCGAGGCCGGGCTCGCCGAACGGGCGACCGAGGAGCGCGCCGGGCCCGGCCGGCCCCGCGTCCTGTACCGCGCCGCGGCCACCGGGTACGGCGTGCGCAGCTACCGGCTGCTGGCGCAGATCCTCACCAGTCTGATCGCCGGCACGATGCCGGAGCCGGCCGAGTCCGCGGCCGAGGCGGGCCGGGCCTGGGGACGCTATCTGGCCGACCGCCCCGCCCCGTTCGAACGGGTCGACGCGCGGCAGGCCCTGGAGCGGCTGACCGGCCTGCTCACCGACATCGGTTTCGGATCGCAGGCCGAGGCCGCGGGCGACGACGTGCTGATCCGGCTGGTGCACTGCCCGTTCCGGGAGCTGGCCGAGGAGCACCGCGACGTGATCTGCCCCCTGCATCTCGGCCTCATCCAGGGCGCGCTGGCCGAGATGAACGCGCCGCTCTCCGCCGAGCGGCTCGACCCGTTCGTCGAACCGAACCTGTGTCTGGCGCACCTGCGCCGACGCGATGAGGACTCCGACGGCGAGGGCGCGGAGGACGGCTGACGTCCGGGCGCGGCGCCCCCGCCGCAGGAACAGCCCGCGGGGAGGTCAGGCGCTCTGGAGGACCTCGGTGACGCCGCGGCGGGGCGAGCCCGGCACCGGCGGCCCGTAGCCGAACCGGAGGATCGCCTGGATGTGGCCCGCGGTGCGCGGCACCCAGGGGCCGCAGCTGCGGTCGCGGACGTCGAGGGGCTGGGTGAGCAGCGAGGCCGACACCCCGCGCCGCGTGGCGGTCAGCAGCACCCGCTGCAGGGCCTGCCCGGCGCGCAGCCAGTCCTCGGGCCCGTCGGCGCGGGTCATCAGGACGCCCAGCTGCGGCCGGGCGGCGAAGTGGTCGACCTCGCGTCCGGGCACCGGGCGGGCCAGGCCGAAGTCCCGCACGGGCACGCCGCGGCCGGTGGGGCGGGGCCCGAAGGCGTACCAGGGGACGCCGTCGCCGCGGCAGCCCATGGAGGTCCAGCGGGTCAGCTCCTCCAGGTAGTCCGCGTCGGCGGCGAGCTCCTGGTCGGCGGCCGCGACCAGGCTGAGCAGATGGGCGGTGGTCTGCGGTCCCGGCAGGCCCAGCACGACCCCCTCGGCCCTGGCGGCGGCGGCCAGCTCCTCGCGGACCGCGCGCGGGACCGGCCGCGTGGAGAACGGCTGGCGGTTGGTGTGCCGCAGCGGGATCGCGGCGTACAGCTCCGCGTCGGTCAGCGACGCCGAGGGGGCGGGCACGGCCCGCAGCGACGCCAGGAGCGTCGGCTTGTCCCGCGCGTCCGGGAAGGGCTGGACGAGCGGCCGGTGCCCGGTCACCCGGATCGCCAGCCGCAGGTTGAGCAGCGCCGCCCCGCAGCTGAGGTGCAGGGAGCGGCCGCGCGGGTCGAGGACCGGCAGCCGGCGCTCCGGGTCGGCGTGCAGTTCCAGGGTCTCGGCGTCGCCGCGCCGGAAGCGCCAGGGCTGGGTGTTGTGCACCGACGGGGCCGCGATCGCCGCCGTCACCAGGCGCCGGAGTCCGACGTGCGTGGCGAAGGGGTGAGGCATGGCGCACCTCCACGAGCTGCCGCTGTCACCGCCCGACTCTCCCCCGCGGCCGGAGCGGCCCCCAGGGACGAAGGTCCTCGGATCGACCGACCAAAGCGCCGTTACCCCGCCGGACGGTTCGTGGTGGTGTGGGAGCGCCTGGACGGACCGCCCGCCGGGACGCTTGGGGGCACCCCGAATGGGTTTTCACAACTAGGTCAGTATTTACTAGTCCTAGCTTGATGAAACCGGTGCCCTGTCCCGCCTGGATCTCGGACGGAGTCGTGATGCCGTGATGACCTCGGCGGATGTGAAGATCGAGCCGCGCACCCCCGAGGCGCCGCCGCGCCGGCCGCGCGCGTCGTGGCACGCCGCCGCGAACGCGGTCGTGGTCGGCTGGCTGGCGCTGACCGTCGCCGCGCTGCTCACGGGCGGGCGGCTCCCCGCGGCGGAGTGGTCCGCGGCGCACCTGTTCCTGCTCGGCGCGGTCACCAACGCCATCGTCGTCTGGTCGGAGCACTTCGCCACCGCGATGCAGCGGCTGCCCGCGCCGGCGCGGCGGTGGCAGGCGGCCCGGCTCGTCGCGCTGAACGCCGGCGTCGCGGCCGTGCTGTGCGGTGTCGCCGGCGGCCGGTCCGGCCTGGCGGTCGCGGGGGCCGTCCTGGTCGTCGTCGTCGCTGGCGCCCACGCCGGCGCACTGGCGGTCCGGTCGCGGCGCGCTCTCGGCGGCCGGTTCGCCCACCTGGTCCCCTGGTACATCTGCGCGGCGGCCGCGCTGGTCGTCGGCGGGACGCTGGGCGGGGTGATGGCGTCGGGACGGGTGTCCGGCGCCGCGCGCCTGCGGGTGGAGGCCGCGCACATCCACGCCAACCTGCTCGGCTGGGTGGGGCTGGCGGTGCTCGGCACCCTGTTCGTGCTGTGGCCGACCGTCCTGCGCACCCGGGTTCCGGACGGCACTGGCCCGATCGCGCGCCGCGCCCTGCCGCCGGCCGTCGCCGGGCTGGCCGCGGCGGTCGGCGGGCTCGTGGCGGGGATGCGCTGGGTCGCCGTCGCCGGTCTGGCGGTCTACCTCGGCGCGGCCGCGTTCGCCCTGGCGCCGTTCGTCCGCGCGGTTGTGCAGCGTCGCCCGCACACGCCCGCGTCCTGGATGCTGGCGGCCGCGACCGCCTGCTTCGCGGCGGCGGTGGCCGCCGACCTGGCCGTGGTGGCGGCGCGTCCCGCCGATCGCGTGGCGCAGGCCGTCGAGCCGCTGGTGCCGTTCCTGCTGGCGGGGTTCGTCGGTCAGACGCTCATCGGGGCGCTGACGTTCCTGCTGCCGGTGGTGCTGGGCGGGGGACCCGCCGAGCTGAAGCGCAACTCGTCCCTGCTCGCGTTCGGGTGGAAGACGCGCCTGGCGGCGGTCAACCTGGCCGCCCCGCTGGTCGCCCTGCCCGTGCCGCCGTGGCTCCAGCGGGCGGCGTGGGCCGTCCTGGCGGCCGCTCTCGCCGTGTTCGTGGTGCTCGCCGCGGGCGCCATCGGCCGCTCCTCGAAACTGACGTTCTCCCCGCCGGTCGCGGGCCTGGCGATCGGCTCCCTGCTGACCGCGTTCGCGGTGGTCATCGCGGTGAGCGGGCAGGACGGCACCCCCGGGCCCACCGGCGCGGGGCACGAGCATGCGGCGGCCGCCGCCGGCGTCCGCACCGTGGACGTCACGCTCGCCGGCATGCGCGTCCGGCCCTCGACCATCAAGGCCGCCCCCGGCACTCGGCTGGTGCTGCGCGTCACCAACGCCGACGCCCAGTACCACGACCTGCGGCTGGCCACGGGCCAGCGCACGCCGATGCTGCGCCCCGGCCAGAGCGCGACGCTGCGGCTGCCCCCTCTCGACGGCACGATCGAGGGCTGGTGCACCGTCGCCGGGCACCGGGCCGCGGGGATGACGATGCGCATCGTCGCCGACGGGCAGACGGCCCACTCCCGCGCGACGGCGGCGGGCGCGCAGACGTCCCCCGCCTCCCTCGACCTGACCGCCCCGATGAGCCCCTCCTGGCGCCCCTACGACGCGGCGCTGCGCCCCGCGCCCGGCGGACGGGAGCACCACGTCGAGATCCGCGCCACCGAGAAGGACATCGAGGTCGCCCCGGGCGTCCGGCAGCGCATGTGGACCTTCGGCGGCACCGTCCCCGGCCCCACGCTGCGCGGCCGCGTCGGCGACGTGTTCGTCGTCACCTTCATCAACGACGGGACGATGGGCCACGGCATCGACTTCCACGCGGGCGCCCTCGCCCCCGACCGGCCGATGCGCACCATCCAGCCCGGCGAGCGCCTCACCTACCGGTTCCGCGCCGACCAGGCGGGGGCCTGGCTGTACCACTGCTCGACGATGCCGATGCTCCAGCACATCGCCAACGGCATGTACGGCGCCGTCATCATCGACCCGCCGGACCTGCCGCGCGTCGACCGGGAGTACGTCATCGTGCAGGGCGAGCTGTACGTCGGAAACCACGACGACACGGCACGGGCCGCGCGGATGCGGCGCGGGGACGCCGACGCCTGGATGTTCAACGGCACGGCCGCCGGCTACGACCACGCGCCGCTGACGGCCCGCGTCGGCGAGCGGGTCCGGTTCTGGGTGGTCGCCGCCGGACCCGGCTCCGGCACGGCCTTCCACATCGTCGGAACGCGCTTCGACACCGTCTACAAGGAGGGCGCCTACCTGCTGCGCCCCGGACGGGGACGAGGAGGCGCACAGGTGCTCGACCTCGCCGCCGCCCAGGGCGGCTTCGTGGAGACGACGTTCCCCGAAGCGGGCCGGTACACGTTCGTGGACCACGACATGCGCCACGGCGAGAACGGCGCGCACGGCATCGTCCAGGTGACCGGGGAGGCGGACCGGTGAGCTGGTGGTCGCTGATCCGGTTCCTGCACGTCACCTCCGCCGCCCTGTGGGTCGGCGGCCAGCTGACGGTGTCCCTGGTCGTGCTGCCGCTGGCCCGCCGCATGCTCGACACCGGGCAGCGCGCCCGGATGCTGCGGGCCGTCGGCCGCCGCTTCGGCGTCTTCACCGGCGCGGTGTTCCTGCCCGTCCAGATCTCCACCGGCATCGCGCTGGCCTGGCACAAGGGCGTCACCTGGTCGTCGCTCGCGCAGCCCGGCTACGGCCGCACCCTGGCCGCCAAGCTGCTGCTGTTCTCCGCCGTCATGGCCGCCGCGGCCCTGCACGGATGGGGCAACGGCCGCGGCCGCGTCGGCTTCGCCCGCGCCATGGCGGTCGCCTCGCTGGTGGGCTCCGTCGGCATCGTCCTGCTCGCGACCGCGCTCCCGGCGTCATGACGTCCTCCGACCCGCGTCGGGCCCGGAGCCAGGGCGATACGCTGGCCTCCGGGCGGCGCCCGCCCGGCGCCGCCGCGGCGCCCCGCCCCCGACCGACCACTGGAGACCCCGTCGACCGTGTCCGCGGTGAGGGAGACAGGCCGGTGACCCAGGACGGAGACGAGCGCGTCAGGCTGATGCTGCCGCATCTGCGGCTCGACGACCTGCTGGACGAGCTGCACAGCCGGCTGGAGGCGGCCCGCGTCACCCGCGACCGGGTGCACGCCCTGCTGGAGGCCGTGGTCTCGATCGGCAGCGAGCTGGACCTGGAGTCGGTGCTGAACCGGATCATCGAGGCCGCCACCACGCTGGTCGACGCCCGCTACGGCGCGCTCGGCGTCGTGGAGCAGGAGGGCGAGCGGCTCGCCCGCTTCGTCACCGCCGGGCTGACCCGGGAGGAGTTCGACGCCATCGGGCAGTGGCCGCACGGGCGCGGCATCCTCGGGCTGCTGATCAAGGAGCCGCGGCCGCTGCGGCTGGCCGACCTCACCGCGCATCCCGAGTCCGCGGGGTTCCCGCCGAACCATCCGAAGATGCGCACCTTCCTGGGCGTGCCGATCCGGGTCCGCGACGAGGTGTTCGGCAACCTCTACCTGACCGAGAAGACCGGCGGCGCCCAGTTCGACGAGGACGACGAGGCGATGGTGGTCGCGCTGGCCACGGCCGCCGGCGTGGCGATCGAGAACGCCCGCCTCTACGACGAGACGCGCCGCCGCGAACGCTGGCTGGAGGCGTCGGCGGAGATCTCCACGGCCCTGCTGTCGGGCACCGGGTCGCGCGAGGCCATGACGCTGGTGGCGCGGCGGGCCCGCCAGATCGCCGACGCGGACGCGGCCGCGGTGTGGCTGGCCGACGAGGGGTCGCCCGACCTGGTGTTCCAGGCCGCCGACGGGGCGGGCGCCGACCGGCTCGCCCGCCTGCGCACGCCGATCGACCAGGGCCCGGTCGGCGAGGTGTACCGCACCGGCGTGTCGCTGCGCACGGTGGACGGCGAGGCCGCGGCGGGCGCCGCCGCCTCGTCCTCGGGTCCGCGGATCGGCCCGCTGCTGATCGTCCCGCTGGGGCTGGGCGCGTCGGCGCGCGGCGTGCTCGCCCTGGTCAACCCGCCGAGCGCCGCGGCGTTCAGCGAGGTCGTCCAGCGCCTCCTGGAGGCGTTCGCGGGGCAGGCGGCGGTGGCGCTGGAGCTGGCCGACCGGCGCCGCGACGCCGAACGCCTGACCCTGCTGGAGGACCGCGACCGCATCGCCCGGGACCTGCACGACACCGTCATCCAGCGGCTGTTCGCCACCGCCATGACCCTGATGAGCGTCATCAAGATCACTCGGAACCCGGACGTGGCGACGCGCGTCCAGCGGGCGGTCGACGACCTGGACGACACCATCCGGCAGATCCGCTCCACCATCTTCGCCCTCCAGACGAGCCCCGACGAGGAGAGCCTGCGCAGCCGCCTGCACGCGGTCGTGGACGACGCCGCCGACAACCTCGGCTTCGCGCCGTCCGTCCGGCTCGACGGGCTGCTCGACACCGCCGTCCCCGACGAGGTCGGCGAGCATCTGCTCGCCGTCGCGCGCGAGGCGCTGTCCAACGTCGCCCGGCACGCGCGGGCCGCCCAAGCGCACGTGGCCGTCGACGTCGGCGACGACGAGGTGGTGCTGCGCGTGGAGGACGACGGTGTCGGCATCCCCGAGGGCGGCCGCCGCAGCGGCCTGCGCAACATGGCCGAACGCGCCCGACGCCTGGGCGGTTCCTTCCAGACGCGTCCGCGCCCCGGCGGCGGAACCGTCCTGATCTGGCGGGCCCCGCTGGACGACGGCGCGTGATTCGCGCGGGGCGCGCGTCGCGTCGCACCGGCCGGGCGGAGCCTCCCGCACCGTGCGGGCGTGCCGAACGGCCCCGCCATCCGGGACCAAAGTCCCGGCCAGCAAACCACAACAAATGACCATTATTGGGTTTGTCTACGCAAAGGAGACACCCATGCCCACTGTCCCGCCCGCGTCCGCACGGGCGGAGCGGCCGGCGTCGCCGTCGGTGAGGGCCGACCGCGCGACGCGCTCGCCGCGGGCATCGGCCTCCCCCGGCACCGCTCGCACCGCTCCGCGGCGCCGCCGCTCCTGACGGCGGCGAGGATCTCGGTCTTCCGCCGGATCCGCAGGACGAGCGCGGCGGCCGCATCGCCGACGTGGCCGTCGACCATCCGTTGAACCACCAGAAGGGAATCGCGTTTTGCTGTCGACCGACCACGCCCAGACCATCCGGGCGACGCTGCCCGCCGTGATCGAGCACGGCACCGAGATCACCGCCGCGTTCTACGACGCGATGTTCACCGCGCACCCCGAGCTGCGCAACATGTTCAACCAGGGCAACCAGGCCAACGGGGAGCAGCGCCAGGCCCTGGCCGGCTCGGTCGCGGCGTTCGCCCGGCGCATCGCCCACGAGGACGGGGCCGAGGCCGCCTCCGTGCAGCTCCTGCTGTCCCGCATCGCCCACAAGCACGCCTCCCTGGCCGTGCGGCCCGAGCAGTACACGATCGTCGGGCGGCACCTGCTGGAGGCGGTGAAGACCGTGCTGGGCCCCGCGGTGACGCCCGAGGTGCACGCGGCCTGGTCGGAGGTGTACTGGCTGTTCGCGACGCTGCTGATCGCCGAGGAGGCGCGGCTCTACCGGGAGGCGGAGACCACGCCGGCCGATCTGTTCCGCCCGTGGCGGGTGGTGGAGCGCCGCCCCGAGGTCGAGGACGTGCTCTCCTTCGTGCTGTCCCCCGCTGACGGCGGCGGTGTCCCCGGATACCGTCCGGGACAGTACGTCAGCGTGGCCGTGACACTGCCCGACGGGCTGCGCCAGCCGCGCCAGTACACGCTGTCGCGGGTCCCGTCCGACGGCACCGTCCAGATCACCGTGCGGCGGGTGCGCGGCGAGGGCGGCGCGCCCGACGGCGCGGTGTCGACCTACCTTCACGAGAACGTCGCCGAGGGCGACGTGCTGGAGCTGTCCCCGCCGTTCGGCGACCTGGTCCTGGACGACGACACCGACCCGCTGATCCTGGTCAGCGCGGGCATCGGCATCACCCCCGTGGCCGCCATGATCGACCACCTCGCGGCCGTCTCGCCCGACCGGCGCGTCCTGGCGCTGCACGCCGACCGCTCGCCCGCCGCGCACGCGCTGCGCGACCAGATCGCCGCCGCCGCGCGGCGCATGCCCGAGCTGCGCCGGATCACCTGGTACGAGGAGCCGGACGGCGCCGACACGGCCGCCGAGGAGATCCGCGCGGGCCTCATGGACGTCTCGGGCCTGTCCTTGCCGGAGAAGGCCCGCGTCTACATGTGCGGCCCGATCCCGTTCATGCGCGACGTGCGGCGCGGGCTGCTGGACGCCGGAATCAGCGACGAACGCATCCACTACGAGGTCTTCGGCCCCGACCTGTGGCAGCAGGCGGGCTGAACCAGCAGACCGCCCAGGCGGGCGGCGCGCCGCCGCCCCGCCCGCCTCTCCCCCCGCCTGACGGCCGCCCAGCGGCCGCCGATGCCTCGGGCTGACGCGGCGGCCACGGAAGGAAGCCGCGTTTTGCGGATTCGGCAACGTCTTTTGTCCCATCGGCGCCGCGCGGGCCACAGTCGGCTCGGAGGTGGTCACGATGCGGATTGACGACGGCGGCCGATACGACGTGGTGGTCGTCGGCGGCGGCGCGGCCGGGCTGAGCGCGGCGCTCATGCTGGGCAGGGCGCGGCGCTCGGTCCTGGTGGCGGACGGCGGGCGGCCGCGCAACGCCCCGGCCGCCCGCATGCACGGGTTCCTTTCCCGCGACGGCATGCCGCCCGAGCGGTTTCTGGAGGCGGGACGGCGGGAGGTCGCGTCCTACGGCGGCGAGGTCGTGACCGGCCTGGCGGTGTCGGCGGCGCGCGAGGGCGAGGGGTTCGCGGTGCGCCTTGACACCGGGCGGCGCGTGTGGTCGCGGCGGCTGCTCGTGGCCGCCGGGATCACCGACGAGCTGCCCGACGTCCCCGGCCTCGCCGAGCGGTGGGGACGCGACGTCCTGCACTGCCCGTACTGCCACGGGTGGGAGGTGCGCGACCAGCCGATCGGGATCCTGGCCTGCGACGCGCGGGCGGTGCACCAAGCGCTGCTGTTCCGCCAGTGGACCGACAAGGTCACGCTGCTGACGCACACCGGCCCCGGCCTCTCCGAGGAGGAGGCCGGGCAGCTGGCCGCGCGCGGCGTCGCCGTCGTGGACGGCGAGGTGTCCGGCCTTGAGATGAGCGGCGACGCGCTCTCGGGCGTGCGCCTGCGGACGGGCGAGGTGATCCCGCTGCGGGCGCTGGCGGTGGCGCCGCGCGCCGTGCCGCACGCGGCGGTGCTGTCCGGCCTGGGGCTGCTGCCCGTCCCGCACCCGTCGGGCGGCGGCGAGCACATCGAGGCCGACGCCGCCGGCCGCACCGCGGTCCCGGGGGTGTGGGTCGCGGGCAACGTCGCCGATCCATTGGCGACCGTGATCCTCGCGGCGGCGTCCGGCGCGACCGCCGCGGGCGCGATCAACGCCGACCTGATCGCCGAGGAGACCCGCCGCGCCGTCCGCGCGGAACGCGCCCCGTTCGGGCGCGAGGCCGAGGCCCGCGCCTGCGAGCGGGTCCTGGGCGTCCGGCGGCACGGCATCTGACGATCGAGCGGCACGCGGCAAGGGTGTCGGGGCCGCCCTTGCGGCGCCGGGTGACGCCCCCGGCGTGCCATCTGGACACGGCACGAGCAGGCGGAGCGTAGAGTCGGGATATCAGAGCGTAGAGTCGGGATATCTGGGAACCCCCGACAGAGGTTGTCCGACATATCGGTGCACCTGGGGGACTCCATGCCGATGCTGCGCTTGTCCCGACCTTTCCGGTCCGGTCGCGAACCCGCCGAGCCCCCACGGCACTTGACGACCGAAGGGGCCGATGCCGGATCGTCGCCGCCCGCGGCCTCCACCGCTCGAACTCGCGCCGGTCGCGCATGGGCGGGCATGTGGGCCGCCGCGGTGGCGGCCATCGCGTTCATCGTGTTCCTGCTGAGCAATACCGCCACGGTACGGGTGTCCTTCCTCAGCCTGCACGGCACCCTGCCGTTGGCGGTCGCGTTGCTGATCGCGATGGTCGCCGGGATCGTCATCACCCTGATCGTCGGAACCACTCGCATCACCCAGCTGCGCCGGCAGGCCCGCCGAGCCCGTCAACGATGATCTGTTGCGGCCCGGTTGTGATCACAGACCCCGGAATCCGCGGCGGCCCTGAACGGCAGAGGAGGCAGTGAGAGCCGTCGACGGCCGTCGCACCGGGTCCCGCGCGGCGGTGGGCTGGGGCACCTTCCGTAAGAAGCGCGATGGGCCTGTGCCTGCGGCATGTTGCGCTCCAATTGAAATCACTGTCAGTCAAAAATGTGACACCAAGCGTTAGATGTCGTGGCTGTGGAAAGTGGAGAATCCGTGACCGCTCCGTCGACCACCACATCAGACATCGCGTCCCGGTGGGTCCGTCGGCGCCTGGCGAGCGCCGCGAGGTGGCTGACGACCCCTGTGCGGCCTGACGACTATCTGCGGTTGGTGAACCCGTTGTGGTCCGTCGAGGAGCTGTGCGGCCGGGTCGAGGCCGTGCGTCCGGAGACCGCGGACGCGGTGACGCTGGTGATCCGCCCTGGCCGCGGCTGGGTTCCGCACAGACCCGGCCAGTGGGTGAGGATCGGCGTCGACATCGACGGCGTGCGTCACTGGCGGACGTACTCGCTGTCCTCGACCCCACGACGCCCCGACGGCCGAATCACGATCACCGTCAAGGCGGTCCCGGACGGACTGGTCTCCGGTCATCTGGTGCGGCGGGCGGAGCCCGGGATGATCATCGGCCTCGGCCGTCCGGAGGGTGAATTCGTGCTTCCGGAGCCACCGCCGACCCGCGTGCTGTTCCTGACGGCCGGCAGTGGGATCACGCCGGTGATGGCGATGCTGGACAGTCTGTTCGCCTACGGAGCCGCAGGGAGCGCGGGCCTCGGGGACGCGGACGGCGCCCGCAAGGGCACCGCGCCCCGCGCGAAGCCGCTGGACGTGGTGCTGGTCCACTCGGCTCCCACAGCCGAGGACGTCATCTTCGGAAGGCGGCTTCGAGAACTGGCGGCAGAGTTCTCGAATCTGCGGCTGTACGAACGGCACACACGGACCGACGGACGCCTGAAACCGACCGATCTGGCCGACCTGTGTCCGGACTGGACGGAGCGCGCCGCGTGGGTATGCGGACCTGCTCAGATGCTCGATGAAATCACCGCACACTGGTCCGGGCCCGTTGATCAGCTGCACGTCGAGCGCTTCCGTCCCGCGAGGCCCGCGGCGGTCGGCGGCACGGGCGGACTCGTCCGCTTCACCAGGAGCCGCCGCGAAGTGGACGCCGACGGCGACACTCCGCTGCTGACCGTCGGGGAGGAGACGGGCGTGCTCATGCCGAGCGGCTGCCGCATGGGCATCTGTTACGGCTGCTTGGCACGGCTCTCGTCCGGTCGGGTGCGCGACCTGCGCACCGGCCGGATCCATGGGGAAGAGGGCGACCTGATCCAGACCTGCGTGTCGGCCGCCGCCGGCCCTGTCGAGATCGAACTCTAGGAGGAGAGCGCACCATGCCGACCACCCGGAGCACGCCGACTGCGGTGATGCTCACGCGCGCCGACGTCGAGGAGTTCGGCCGTGAGCTGGACAAGATCCGCGATGAGGTCATGGCGAGTCGCGGAGAGGACGACGCGAGGTACATACGCGGTCTCATCGCGACACAGCGCAAGCTGGAGATGGCCGGCCGCGTGCTGCTGTTCGCGTCGTGGCTGCCGCCCGCCTGGGCCGCCGGGACCGCGGCGCTGGCCGTATCGAAGATCCTTGAGAACATGGAGATCGGGCACAACGTCCTGCACGGCCAGTGGGACTGGATGCGCGACCCGAAGATCCACTCGGCGACGTGGGAGTGGGACACCGCATCCCCCGCCGACCAGTGGAAGCACTCGCACAACCTCGTCCACCACACCTGGACCAATGTGCTCGGCAAGGACCGCGACATCGGCTACTCGGCCATGCGAGTCCACCCCGAGCAGAAATGGCATCCGATCTACCTCGCCCAGCCGTTGTACAACGCGCTGCTCGCTCTCTTCTTCGAGTACGGCATCGCGATCTACGACGTGGAGCTCGAGCGCATACCCACAGGTGACAAGAGCCTGAAGGAGGCACTGGGCCAGCTGCGGGCCGTCGCCGCCAAAGTGCGGCGCCAGATCATCAAAGACTACGTGGCGTTCCCGCTGCTGGCGGGGCCGTGCTTCCTGCCGGTCCTGCTCGGCAACCTCACCGCGAACCTGACCCGCAACGTGTGGGCGCACACCGTCATCTTCTGCGGCCATTTCCCCGAAGGCGCCGAGGTCTTCACCGAGGAACAGATCCAGGACGAGACACGAGGCCAGTGGTACCTGCGCCAGCTGCTGGGTTCCTGCAACATCGACGGCGGCCCGCTCCTGCACCTCATGAGCGGCAACCTGAGCCACCAGATCGAGCACCATCTGTTCCCGGACATGCCCAGCAACCGCTACGCCGAGATCGCCCCGCGGGTCCGCGCCCTGTGCGAGCGATTCGGCCTTCCCTACAACTCCGGTTCGCTGGCGCGGCAGACGGCTTCGGTCTGGAAGCGGATCTTGCGGCTGTCACTGCCGGGGCCCGGACGACCCCGGCAGAAGGAGACCGCACCACCGGTCGAAGAAGTCCAAGCCGCGGTCTGACGCCGAAACGACGCCTCAGACGCCTGTCGCGGCCGTCGCCTCCTGTCGGGCTCGTCGCCTCCTGGGGACGCTCGGCGTCCCGATGATCGGGGAGCAGCGGGCCGGCGGTATCGGCGGGCCGAGCGGCGCACCACAGCAGAGGAGCACTGCGCGATCGTGCTCGTCACGTCGATCCGTCCTGCGCGCCGAGCGGTCTGCCGATGGTTGGCCTCGACCGGACTTGAGGTCGCAGACTGGGAGCAGAGGCAGCGGTCGACGAAAAGGTGATGACCATGCCGGTGCAGCTCGACCACATCATCGTCCCCGCCCGCGACAAGCAGGCGTCCGCGCAGTTCCTGGCCCGGATCCTCGGGGTGGAGACGGGCCCGCCGACGGGCCCGTTCGTGCCCGTGACGACGAGCAACGGCGTCACGCTCGACTTCATGGACTCCGACGACTTCCGCTGGCACCACTGCGCGTTCCTGGTGACCGAGGAGGAGTTCGACGGGATCTTCGCCCGGATCAAGGAGGAGGGGATCCCTTACTACGCCAACCCCGACCACAGCGGCGCCGGAGAGATCAACCGCCGTGACGGCGGCCGGGGCGTGTACTTCGAGGACCCGAACGGACACAACATGGAGGTGCTGACCGTCCCCTACGGCGGCTGGAAGTAAGCCCGGCGCTCCCCCGGCACGGCGGTGTGTCGGACACCGGATGCCGGGAAAGCCTCCCCCTACCACGCTGATCTGGGGGGATGTCGGGGATGGCGCTGAAGCAGCCGCGGCACGGCGGCCGCGGCGACCGCGATCTGGAGGCCAATCCCGTCTTCAGCCGGGAACCGGTGCGGGTGCCCCGGTACGCGCTGCCCGCCGGGGAGATGGATCCCGACACGGCCTACCAGATGGTGCACGACGAGCTGATGCTCGACGGCACCGCGCGGCTGAACCTTGCGACCTTCGTGACCACCTGGGCCGAGCCGCAGGCGCTGCGGCTGATGGACGAGTGCGTCGCGAAGAACATGATCGACAAGGACGAGTATCCGCAGACGGCCGAGCTGGAGATGCGGTGCGTGCAGATGCTGGCGCGGCTGTGGCACGCACCGGACGCGCGGCGGGCGGTGGGCTGCTCGACCACGGGGTCCAGCGAGGCGGCCATGCTCGGCGGGCTCGCGCTCAAGCGGCGGTGGCGGCACCGGCGCGACGCGCGGGGCCGCCGGGCCGACCGACCGAACCTGGTGATGGGCGTCAACGTCCAGATCTGCTGGGAGAAGTTCGCCGACTACTTCGAGGTCGAACCGCGCTACGTGCCGATGGAGGGCGACCGGTACCACCTGAGCCCCGAGGCCGCGGTGGCGCTGTGCGACGAGAACACCATCGGCGTCGTGGCCGTCCTGGGCTCGACCTTCGACGGCAGCTACGAGCCCGTGGCCGAGCTCGCCGCCCGGCTGGACGACCTGCACGAGCGGACCGGGCTGGACGTGCCCGTCCACGTGGACGGCGCCTCCGGGGCGATGATCGCGCCGTTCCTCGACCCGGAGCTGGAGTGGGACTTCCGCCTGCCCCGGGTGGCCTCGATCAACACCTCGGGCCACAAGTACGGCCTGGTGATGCCCGGTGTCGGCTGGGTGCTGTGGCGGGACGACGACGCCCTGCCCGACGACCTGGTGTTCGACGTCTCCTACCTGGGCGGGCGCATACCGACCTTCGCGTTGAACTTCTCCCGCCCGGGCGCCCAGGTGGTGGCGCAGTACTACAACTTCCTGCGGCTGGGCTTCGAGGGCTACCGCCGGGTCCAGCAGACGTGCCGGGACATCGCGACCCGCCTCGCCCGGGAGATCGCCGCACTGGGCCCGTTCGAGCTGCTCACCGACGGCGGGCAGGCCCCGGTGTTCGCGTTCCGGCTGCGGGACGACGTCACCGGCTACAGCGTCTTCGACGTCTCGGCGGCCCTGCGCGAGCGCGGCTGGCTCGTGCCGGCCTACACCTTCCCGCCCAACCGCACCGACCTGGCCGTGCTGCGGATCGTGGTGCGCAACGGTTTCAGCCACGACTTGGCCGACCTGCTGCTGGAGGACCTGCGCCGGGTCCTGCCGCGTCTGGAGCGGCAGGACCGTCCGCAGCGGTGCGCCGGCGACGCCACGGCGTTCGCCCACGGCGCCGAGAGCGGGGACCCCCGGCGGCACGGCCGCCGCTGACGACGGAAAGGGGCGACATGTGCCGCCTGTTCGGGATGAGCAGCTCCCCGCGGCGCACCCGCGCCACCTTCTGGCTCCTGGACGCCCCCGACAGCCTCGCCGACCAGAGCCACCGCGAACCCGACGGCACCGGTCTCGGCTTCTTCGACGCGGACGGCACGCCCCGGCTGGACAAGGCGCCCATCGCCGCCTACGCGGACCGGGCGTTCGCGCGGGAGGCCCGGCAGGTGCGGTCGTCCACCTTCCTCGCGCACATCCGCTTCGCCTCCACCGGAGGGCTGGACGCGCGCAACACGCACCCGTTCGAGCAGGACGGGCGCCTGTTCGCGCACAACGGCGTCATCGAGGGCCTGGACGAGCTGGAGGCGGAACTGGGGCCGGCCCGGTCGCTGGTCGGCGGCGACACCGACTCGGAGCGGTTCTTCGCTCTGATCACCAGGGAGATCCGCGCGTGCGGCGGCGACGTCTCCGGCGGCGTCGTCCGCGCCGCCCGCTGGGTCGCCGGACACCTGCCGGTGTTCTCGCTCAACCTGGTGCTGACGACCGCGCAAGGGCTGTGGGCGCTGCGGTATCCCGACACCCACCCGCTGTACGTGCTGGAACGCCGCCGCGGCGGGCACCACGGCGACCGGCATCTCGACCATTGTGGCACGGCGGGTCGCATGCGGATCCACTCCGCCGACCTGTCCGCCGCCCCCGCGGTGGTGGTCGCCAGCGAGCGCATGGACGACGACCCCGCCTGGCGGGCGATGGCGCCCGGCGAGCTCCTGCACGTCGGGTCCGACCTGCGGGTCACCCGCGAGATCGCGCTCGCCGAGGAGCCCGCGCACCGGCTCGGCCTGCGCGACCTGCGGCCCGAGGCCGCCGCCTCCCAGCGGCCCCGCTAGGCCGTGTCCGGTGGATCATGCGTTGATCCAGAACGAGACACCGACCAAAACGATCTCTGCTCGCTAGTTGCGGGCGAGTTTGTCGAACCGGGTGGCGACGCCGCGCCGATGCTTGAGACGGCCGATGCAGCGTTCGACCACGTTGCGGCGCTTGTAGACGGCTGGATCGAAGGTCGGCGGACGCCCTCCACGTGAGCCGCGGCGGACCCGTCCGGCCTGCTGATCGGCGCGTTCGGGGATCGTCGTAGCGATCTTGCGGCGCCGCAGTGACCGGCGGATCGCGGCCGTCCTGCAGGTCCTTGTCGGCGATCACCCGATCGGGCCTGCAGCGAGGACGGCCCGGACCGGTGCCACGATCGCCGCCAGACCCGCGTTTGCATGATCATGCATTGGTGTGCATACTTGTACTCGTGTCCAAGGTGCTCACTTCCCTGCCTGTCGGTGAACGCGTCGGGATCGCCTTCTCCGGTGGCCTCGACACCTCGGTCGCGGTCGCGTGGATGCGCGAGAAGGGTGCCGTCCCGTGCACCTACACCGCGGACGTCGGCCAGTACGACGAGCCCGACATCGCGTCGGTGCCCGGGCGCGCCACGGCGTACGGCGCCGAGATCGCGCGGCTGGTCGACTGCCGCACCGCGCTCGTCGAGGAGGGGCTGGCGGCCCTGGCGTGCGGGGCGTTCCACATCCGCTCCGGCGGCCGCGCGTACTTCAACACCACCCCGCTCGGCCGGGCCGTGACGGGCACCCTGCTGGTGCGCGCCATGCTCGAGGACGACGTGCAGATCTGGGGGGACGGCTCGACGTTCAAGGGCAACGACATCGAGCGGTTCTACCGCTACGGCCTGCTCGCCAACCCGTCCCTGCGCATCTACAAGCCGTGGCTGGACGCCGACTTCGTCAGCGAGCTCGGCGGCCGGGCCGAGATGTCGCAGTGGCTGCTCGACCGGGGCCTGCCCTACCGGGACAGCCCCGAGAAGGCCTACTCCACCGACGCCAACATCTGGGGCGCGACCCACGAGGCCAAGGCGCTGGAGCACCTCGACGCCGGCATCGAGATCGTCGAGCCGATCATGGGCGTGCGGTTCTGGGACCCCGACGTCGAGATCGTCCCCGAGGACGTCACCATCGGGTTCGAGCAGGGCCGGCCGGTCACCATCAACGGCAAGGAGTTCGCCTCCCCCGTCGACCTGGTGCTGGAGGCCAACGCCATCGGCGGCCGGCACGGCCTGGGCATGTCCGACCAGATCGAGAACCGGGTCATCGAGGCCAAGAGCCGGGGCATCTACGAGGCGCCGGGCATGGCGCTGCTGCACGCCGCCTACGAGCGCCTGGTCAACGCGATCCACAACGAGGACACCATCGCCATCTACCACACCGAGGGACGGCGTCTCGGCAGGCTGCTGTACGAGGGCCGCTGGCTGGACCCGCAGGCGCTGATGCTGCGCGAGTCGCTGCAGCGGTGGGTCGCGTCGGCGGTCACCGGCGAGGTGACCCTGCGGCTGCGGCGCGGCGAGGACTACTCCATCCTGGACACCTCCGGGCCCGCGCTCAGCTACCACCCCGACAAGCTGTCCATGGAGCGCACCGAGGACTCCGCCTTCGGGCCCGTCGACCGCATCGGCCAGCTGACCATGCGCAACCTGGACATCGCCGACTCGCGCGCCAAGCTCGAACAGTACGCCTCGCTCGGCCTGGTCGGCGGCCCGCGCCCGCCGCTGGTCGGCGCCGCGCAGGCGGCCTCCACCGGTCTGATCGGCACGATGTCCGAGGGCGGGGCCGAGGCGATCGCCTCCCGCGGCGAGGGCGCGGGGGACGGCGAGCTGCTCGACCACGCCGCGATCGAGTCCGGCACCGACTGACCGGCGCGGGAACGCCCGCGGTCGCGGGACCGGGCCCCCTGCCCGGTCCCGCCCCGTCGCGAGGGCGGTTCCGGGCAGGGGTTCCCGGCACGGCGGTCTCCACCGGTACGGCGCGACCGGCGGGGACCGCCGTTGTCATGCAGCGCGCGGCGGTGCCTGCGGACCGGTCTCCTCGGGGAGAGGATGGCCGACGCGGTGCGCGTGGGTCGTCCGGCCGTGCTCGTTGGGGAACGCCAGGCCGCAGGAGCAGGCCCACACCTCGGTGACGTCGTCACCGAAATACCACTTGATGTCCTGCGGATCGCAACCGTGGCTGGCACGGGAATGGCTGCCGCGGTTGCGCAGCGCGATCTCCGTCCCGCACTCCCCGCAGCGCACCGAGACGTCGGGACGGACCCGAGCGGGGCGATCGGACCCGCCGGCGCCGGCGGCGCGCTCCAGCGCCCGCTGGGCGGGGCCGCGGGTGCGCAGCAGCTCCCGCAGCGGCTCCAGCAGGGCCTGGTCGCAGCGCTCGCACAGGTCCAGCCGGGCCTCGTCGTTGCCGATGCTCACCTGGACGGTCAGCGTCGCGTCGGTCTTGGCCTGATCGTCTTGGTAGCAGCGGTCGCAGTAGGTGACGATCAAAACTTCCTGCATCAGGCGCCACCGATGCGCTTGAGCGACTCCATGCGGATCGCGGCGAGGCCGCGCTGGCCGATCCGGCCGATGCCACCGGACTGGTAGCCCTCGGGGTAGCTGTAGCGGTTACCGACGATGCCGCCGCTCGGTGTCATGACACGGGTGCGGATGGTGCCGCAGGTGGAGCACTCCACCGTCCAGTGGATGCGGCCGTTCGCGCGCTGCACCGCCGAGGTGCGCGGATCCCAGGCGTGCGCCCAGGTGCGGCACATCAGGAAGTCGTCGCTCAGCCCTTCGGCGAACTTGGTGACATCGTCCAGCTTGGCCATGTGCGGTCGCGTAGCCATGTACTCGGATTCCTCCCACTGTGCGGTCAATCCATGGTCCCACGCGAGATCATCGCGTCGTCGCGTGAGATCACGGCGTGGATCGACACTGCCATCCGGTCACGATGTGACAAGGATGAACCAGCGAACCGGTGCTGGTCAGGTGAACTCGTACCACAAATTTCATCGTGTCGGCACACCAGGTGCCGATTTGCGGGAACACGAGACACCGATCACCATCGCATGCCGTTGCCGAAGCACGCGGCGGGGACCGACGAGAAGCATTCCGGGCGCGGCGCCGGCAGTCGGCCTTGGCGGCCGGGCGCCTTTCGCACCGTCGAGGAGTCCGCTCGACGGGCGCCCCGATGCCGGGGGACCGGATCGCCATTGCCGTCGCGCACCTTGTCGCGCGCACGACGCGCGTCGGTGTGCGCGCCCGCCGCGGCGCCCTTCCCGTCCGGCTAACCGTGCATTCGCGGGGTAAGAGGCAGGGCAGACGCGACCCGTGCTCGACAGGGGGAGTGCCGTGCGGGTCGTCGTCACTTCGACGCGCAGCCGCAGAGAGCGGCGGCGCGTGTCCGTCCGCCGCCTCTTCGTCGACACCGAGGGCGCGGCGGTCCCCTGGGAAACGCCGCGAGACCTGTCGCGAGACTTGTGAGGAGAGTCGCATGTCGGAGAAGACGCAGCCGCCCGCGACCGAGGAGAGACGGGCCGAGTGGGCCCTGGGGGTCGTGCTGTTCGCGGGCATCCTATTGATCACAGTGGGCATCTTCCAGCTGATCGCCGGCATCGCCGCGCTCGCCGAGCACCGCTTCTACGCGGTCACCGCCAGCTACGCCTTCTCGGTCGACGTGACCGCATGGGGCTGGATCCACATCGGCCTCGGCCTCCTGCTCGTGCTGACCGGCTGGGGGATCATGACCGGACGTCTGTGGGCCCGGATCGTCGGCGTCGGCATGGCGGTGCTCAGCGCGGTGGCGAACTTCCTGTTCATTCCGTACTACCCGGTCTGGTCGGTCCTGATTATCGCTCTGGACGTGTTCGTCATCTGGGCTCTGTGCGTGTACGGACAGCGGGAGGCCATGCGACTGGGCATGCGCGCCGGTCCGCGCCCCCGTTGATAACGGGTTCGGGCCTCCCGCTTTCTCCGAAGGCCGGAACGTGCGGCGGCGGGGTTTTACGGAAATGCGGCCCGCATACGACGGGGATCCGGTCCCGCCGCACCCGTCCCCGCCGGTGAGTGCTCGCGCGCTGTCATCGCCGAATCGACGCCCCTCCTCTAGAATGGCGTTCTACTGATGGGGAGGTGACGGTGTCGACCATGCCGCCGGCCGAATCGTTCTACGAACCGCTCGGCGAGGACGCCTTCGCCAGCACGCCTGCCACGGCGGGGCCGTGGTCTCCGGACTTCCAGCACGGCGGCCCGGTGTCGGCGCTGCTCGGCCGGGCCTTCGAACGGCACGACCCCGCTCCCGGAACGCGGGTGGCGCGAGTCACCGTGGAGATCCTCAACCCGGTGCCCGTGGCGCCCCTGCGGGTCGCGGTCCGCACCGTGCGCCCCGGCCGGAGGGTGAGCCTGCTGGAAGCGGAGCTGTCGCACGACGGGCGGCCGGTCGCCCGCGCCACCGGCTGGCGGATCGCCGCCGCCCCCGCCCACGTCGAACCGACCGACCACGCGCCGGCCCCTCCCCCGCTGCCCGACGACGCCGACACCGTCGCCGCGTGGCCGGGCGCCCACCTGGACGGCTACCTGTCGGCGATGGAATGGCGCCACACGGACGGCTCCTTCACCCGCCGGGGGCCGGGCCGGGCATGGGCGCGCTCTCGCATTCCCTTGGTCGCCGGCGAGTCCGACTCGCCTCTCGTGCGCGCGCTCGTGCTGGCCGACAGCGCCTCCGGCGTCGGCGCCCAGCTCGATTTCGCCAAGCTGCTGGTCATCAACACCGACGTGACCGTGGCCCTGCACCGCGACCCCGTCGGCGAATGGCTCTGCATGGACGCCCGCGTCCACGCCAGCCCGGGCGGCAGCGCCCTCGCCCAGGCGTCCCTCGCCGACACCTCCGGCGAGATCGGCCAGGTTCTGCAGACGCTCCTGGTGGACGAGCACCGCTCCTGACGCGCCGCGGGTCCCGGCAGCAGAGCGGGCGGTTCCGTCGGCGTCGGCGAGGCCGGATCAGTGACGGGCGTTCCCGGCATGCGGCACCGCCACCGCGCTTGCGTCGACGAGGCGCCTTCTTGAGAGGCGCATAGGGAAAGGCGGCCACTGATCCGGCGCTGCCGCGGGACGCCTTTCGACGGGCCGGGTGATCCGACCCGTCGTTGATTCCCGGCTCACCGGGCGGCCGATCGAACCTGCCGAGCCGCCGCCGGTCATCGGCTACCGCGCGGGCGTCTGGTCGGGCTCGCGCGCGGCCTCGTCGTCCCGCTCGCCGCTCCCCTGCTCTCCCGGCGCCGGACGTGGCGGCAACGCGCGGACGAGCAGCGCCGCGACGGCGAGCGACGACAGCGCCCACCAGACGTGGACGTCCCGCCAGGCGGAGTCGTCCAGGCGCGTCATATAGAGGTAGCCGAACGCCGCCCAGACGCCGGACGCGGCGACGGCGAGCCGGGTGCCGCGGCCGGCGAGGGCGATCAGGCACGGCATCGGCCAGGCCAGGTACTGCGCCCCGAAACGGTGCGTGACGATCAGGAAGGCCAGCAGCAGGGCGAGCGTCAGGGCGACGGGGTCGGCGCGGCGCCACCACCACGCGGCGGCCAGCACTCCCCCGGCGAGGACGAGCGTGCCGATCCGGCCGTAGGCGGGGTCGACGACCTGGTGCCCGCCGGTCGCGACCGCCGTCCAGCCCCAGTCGCCGACGACGGGCCGCGCCGACAGCGACTTGGCGACCGTCGCGGGCAGATCGCCCACCGGCGTGCCCAGGAACGCGCAGCCGCTCAGCAGGAACCCGAGCGGCACGGCGGCCGTCCAGGCCAGGGCGGTGATCCGCCGGCGTCCGCCGGCCAGGACGAGCAGCACGCCGGGCAGCAGCAGCGCCGCCCAGCTCGCGGAGGTCACCGCGAACCCGGCGAGGAGCCCCGCGGCGTGCGCGCGGCCGCGGCGCGCGGCGACCAGCGCGGCCGCCCCGAACAGCAGCGTGATGGGGGCGAACTGCCCGTGGATCGCGCTGACCATCACCCCGACCGGTGCGCACGCGTACTGGAAGGCCCGCAGCCCGCTCGCGTCGCGATCGCGGTCGGCGGCCAGCTTGCCCACGAGCGGGATCAGGGCGAGGTCGCACGCGATCGGCACCGCCCGGCCGATCACGCTCCACGGCACGCCCAGCAGGTCGCCGAGCGCCCGCTGCCCGGCCAGGACGTAGGCGAGGAAGGGCAGGAAATGCCAGCCGCCCTCGCGCAGGTACACCAGCGGATCTCGGCCGGCGAGGACGGTGTCGGCGGTGGAGCGGAAGTCCTCGGCCAGGTCGTAGGGCTGCCAGGAGTCGCGGGCGGCGACCGCAAGGAGCGTCAGCCGCAGCGCCGCGCCGACCGCCAGCGCCGCGGCGAGCGACGGCCGCCACCCGGCGCGCTGAGCGGTCACGGCCAGGACGAGTCCGATCACCAGCGGCAGGCCCGCCGCCGCAACATGGGTCACCTGGTGTCCTCCCCTCCGCCGGTCATCATGCCGAACCGGGGCCGCCGCCGACACACCGGGCGGACGGGACGCCGCCGCCCTGGAAGCGATCGCCGTCCATTAGGGTCGACCTTCATACAGGCTGACGAGAGTGTCGCGAGTGAACGCAGTGAGGGAGTCGTCGGCGGTGGAGGGGCAGCAGTCGCCGGAGGAGGCGCGGCTCGAGGGCGCGCGGGTGCTCGTCACCGGCGGGGCGGGGTTCATCGGCGGCCGCCTGGTGGCGGCCCTCCTGGAGGCCGGTGCGGAGGTGGTGGTCGCCGACCAGAGGCCCCATCCCGATCCGGCGGTCCGCTCGGTGGTGGGCGACCTGTGCGATCCGGACGTGCGCAAGCGGGCGGTCGGCACCGGGCCGGACGGCATCGTCCACCTGGCCGCGGCGACCTCGGTGCTGCGGTCCATCGAGGACCCGGCCGGGGTGTACCGGCTCAACGTCGAGGCCACCGCCGGTCTGCTGGAACTGGCCCGCGAGCAGGCGGTGCGCCGGGTCGTGTTCGCCTCGACCAACGCCGTCACCGGCGACGTGGGCGACGCACCGATCAACGAGCGCGTGCCGCTGCGGCCGCTCACCCCGTACGGGGCGACGAAGGCGGCCGCGGAGATGCTGCTCAGCGCCTACTCGGGCGTGTACGGCATGCGGGCGTGCGCGCTGCGGTTCGCCAACGTGTACGGCCCGGGGATGCGGCACAAGGACAGCTTCGTACCGCGGTTGATGCGCGCCGCCGCGACCGGGACCGGCGTCCAGGTGTACGGCGACGGCCGCCAGGTGCGCGACTACGTGCACGTCGACGACATCGTCCAGGCCGTGCTGCTGGCCTGGCGCAAGGGCGTGACCGGCCCGCTGGTCGTCGGGTCGGGCCGGTCGACGAGCGTCAACGACCTGATCGAGATCGCGCGGGAGGTCACCGGCGCGCCGATCCCCGTGGAGCACGTGCCGCCCAAGGCCGGGGAGATGCCCGCCGTCGTGCTCGACATCTCCGCGGCCCGCGCCCTGGGCTACGAGCCGCGTCACGACCTGCGCTCCGGGTTGGCGACGGTGTGGCCCGACTTCGCCCCCGCGCATCGCACGGGCGAGGGCGGGGCGCACGGCGCCTCGGAGGAGAGCGGAGGGCGCGTCGAGTCATGACCGCGCAGCCGAACCGCGCGATCAAGGACGTCGACGAGGCGGCGGTGGCGGCGTTCCGCGCCGAGTACGGGACGCGGCTGCCGCCGGTCGCGATCGTCATCGCCGCCTACAACGAGGAGCAGGGCATCGGCGAGGTCGTCGCCTCCCTCCCCGCGACCGTCGCCGGGCACGAGACCGCGACGATCGTGGTGGTGGACGGCTCGACCGACGCCACCGCCGAGATCGCCCGCAAGAACGGCGCGATGGTGTGCGACGTCCCGGTGAACCGCGGGCAGGGCGCCGCGCTGCGCCTGGGCTACCGCATCGCCCGCGAGGGCGGCGCCGACTACATCGTCACCACCGACGCCGACGGCCAGTACGACCCGGCGCAGATCGAACGGGTGCTGGCGCCGGTGCTGCGCGGCGAGGCCGACTTCGTCACCGGGTCGCGGCGGCTGGGCCGCCAGGAGACCGACGACCGGGTGCGGCGCGCGGGCGTGCACGTGTTCGCCTGGCTGGTGAGCCTGCTGACCGGGCGGCGCATCACCGACACCTCCTTCGGCCTGCGCGCCATGCGCGCCGAGGTCACCGCGAACGTCACGCTGCGGCAGCCGCAGTACCAGGCGTCCGAGCTGCTGATCGGCGTGATCTCCCGGGGGTACCGGGTGCGGGAGGTCCCGGCGACGATGCGGCGGCGCACGGCCGGGACGACCAAGAAGGGCGGCAACCTGGTGTACGGCTACCGCTACTCCCGCGTGGTGTTCGGCACCTGGTGGCGGGAGCGGCGCGCCGGGCGGGGGCGGCGCGGGCCGTCCGCGAAGACCAGGTAGTGGAAGAGGACGAACTTCACCACGAACATCACCCCGTAGACGGCGGCGAACACCCCGCCGACCAGCCCGGTGCGCAGCCAGCCCGACTCCACCAGCCCGCCGACCCGGTCGTCGGCGACGCCGGTGGCCCACGCGCTGAGCGCCATGGTCGCCACCGCGATCAGCCAGTACGGCAGCAGCTCGCGGAGCGGGTCGACGCGGCCGCGGCGGTCCCACGCCCACCGGTTGAGCAGGTAGTTGACCGCCGCGCCCGCCGTCCACGCCGCGACCGACGCGGCCGACGGGCCGAGCAGCCCCGTCCCGTAGGCCGCCAGCAGCACCGCCTCGCTGGCCGCGGCCGCCGCCACCGAGCCGATCGTGTACTTGGTGAACACGCGGCGCAGCGAGCGGCGGCCGCGGCCCCGCGCGGCGGGTCCGGCAGCCCGGGTCGGAGCGGCGGCGGTCATCGGCTCACCGCGCCCTCTCCGCCCCCGGCGCGCGGCACCCGGGCGACGGCCAGCACCGACTGCCCGAACGGGATCGGCAGCAGCCGGTCGACCACCCGGGTGGCGGGGACGAGCACGCGGTCGTACAGGCCCACGGCCCCGCCGTTGGGCCCCTGCACCTTGCCGAGCCTCATCGCCGCCCACCAGGCGACGCCGCCCAGCAGGTTCACCGGCCGCGACAGCTCGCACACCAGCCCCGCCCGGGCGATCGCGTCCCGCAGCGTGGCGGGCGTGTAGCGGCGGACGTGGCCGACGCGCCGGTCGAAGTCGCTGAACAGGCTCGGGTAGCCGGGCACCCAGAGCACGATCGTGCCGCCCGGGACGACCGAACGCGCCAGCACGGCGAGCACGTGCGCGTCGTCCTCGAAGTGCTCCAGCACGTTGATCGCGACCGCCGAGTCGACCGGCCGGTCCAGGCGCGCCCTGCCCGCCAGGTCGAACTGCTGCACCTCGACCTCGGGCCGCTCGGCGAAGCGCGTCTTCATCACCGCCACCGCGTCCGGGTCGACGTCGGTGACGACGAGCCGGTCCAGGCCGGTGAACTGCGCGGCGAACTCGCCGAGCCCGGCGCCGACCTCCAGCACGCTGCGGCCGCAATGCGGGGCGATGAGGTCGTACTGGTAGCGCCGGTAGCGGGGCTTGTCGGCGCCGCCGTCCTCGCCGGACACGGCGCGGCCGGTGGCGCGCGTGAACGCGCCCTCGGGTGAGCTCATCGCGACTCCCGGTCGGTCACGTCTCCTGCACGGGGCTGGCGTGGCGGCGCCAGTCGACCTTGGGCCTGAGCGCCTCGAGCCGCACCCGGTGCGCGTGCCGCTTGGTCACGTCGAACAGCGAGGTGATCAGCGTATCGGAGAGCAGGTGCGGGGTGAGCCCCAGCTCCAGCAGCCCGGTGTGGGTGACGTTGTAGTAGTGCTCCTCCTGCTCGACGCGCGGGTTGTCCAGGTGCTCGATGCGCGCCTCGCCCGGGAAGCAGCGGACCACGGTCTCGGCGATCTCCTTGACGGACATCGCCTCGGTCATCTGGTTGAACACCCGGAACTCGCCCCGCTCGGCGGGGTTCTCGCAGGCCAGCTGGATGCAGCGGACCGTGTCGCGGATGTCGATGATGCCGCGGCGCTGGCCGCCGCGCCCGTAGACGGTCAGCGGGTGCCCGAGCACCGCCTGGATGACGAACCGGTTGAGGACGGTGCCGAACACCGCGTCGTAGTCGAACCGGGTCGCCAGCCGGTCGTCCAGCGCGGTCTCGGGGGTCTGCTGCCCGTACACGACGCCCTGGTTGAGGTCGGTGGCGCGCAGCCCCCAGATCCGGCACGCGAACTCGATGTTGTGGCTGTCGTGCACCTTGGACAGGTGGTAGAAGGAGCCGGGGCGCTTGGGGTACAGCACCCGGTCCTTGCGCCCCTTGTACTCCAGGTCGAGCCAGCCCTCCTCGATGTCGATGTTGGGGGTGCCGTACTCGCCCATCGTGCCGAGCTTGACCAGGTGGATGTCGCGGTCCACCTCGGCGATGGCGTACAGCAGGTTGAGGGTGCCGACGACGTTGTTGACCTGCGTGTAGACCGCGTGCTTGCGGTCGATCATCGAGTAGGGCGCGGCGCGCTGCTCGGCGAAGTGCACCACGGCGTGCGGCCGGAACGAGCGCAGGATCCCGTAGGTGAAGTCCGCGTCGGTCAGGTCGCCCACGAACACCTCGATGGACGCGCCGGTCGCCTCGCGCCACGCCGCGACGCGGGTCTGCAGCGATTCGATCGGGACCAGGCTTTCGACGCCGAGCTCGAAATCGTACTGCCGCCGCGCGAAGTTGTCGGCGACGGCGACGTCGTGGCCGCACCGGGAAAGGTGCAGTGACGTGGGCCAGCCGAGGTACCCGTCACCGCCGAGGACGAGAATCCGCATGCAACACTCCTGTGCTGTCCGAACCGGTTCGTCGGATGAGCGCGGGGCGCGGCGCGGTGAGGGCGTGACGGCGGCCGGCGCGTTCCACGGCGGCCGACGTCGCGGCTCACTTCGGACGCGGGATGTCTCCCCTTGCCGACCAGGCTTCCCGGCTCACCGCGGTCACGTTACCCGGCGAACCTGAAAGCTCCCTGAGTGCATGATCAGCAGGGGCGTCCGCGATTTTCGCAGACCGGGCCCGAGGATGATGGAATTTTTACCATTTTGATTGATTTGTACCGTATTGATACGGTCAGATATACCGTCTGCGCGGCGACCTGCGACAACGTACGGGGGAGGTCTCCCGCCACGGCGGGAGAACAGTGATGAACGGGGACACCGGCTACCCCTGGGACCGGACCGAGGGCGTCGAACTCGCCGTCGACGCGGCCACGGCCGTGGTGGACGAGCGCGGCGTCGTCCTGTGCTGGAGCCCAGGCGCCCACAGGCTGCTCGGATACGCCGCCGAGGAGGTGGTGGGCCGTCCGGCGGCCGCCCTGCTGGCCGACGAGCTTCCGTCGCCGGTCCGGCGGAGCCTGGCCGAGCGCGCCGACTGGAACGGCGAGGTGCGGCTGCGGCGCAAGGACGGCGGCCGCGTGGCCGTGGACCTGCTGGCGCACCCGAGCCGCGGTCCCGGCGGCGGCCTGCAGTGGTTCCTGACGACCTTCGGCGAGAGCCCCTCCCTCGCGCCCCACGCCGACGGCGACGACCGCGCCGAGCACGGCGAGCACCTGCTGAACTGGGCCTTCACCCAGTCGCCGTTCGCCCTGGCGATCCATGACGCGGACCTGCTGTGCCTGCGGGTCAACGACCGCATGTGCCGGATGTTCGGGATCACCGAAGACGATCTGCGCGGTCGGCGCCTGACCGAGGTGATGTCCGGTCCCCAGTGGGCGTCGCTGGAGCGGTACATGCGCCGCGTGATCGATACGGGCGAGCCGGTGCACCGGGAGACCCACCGCCGGGTGCCGGGCGAGGCCCGCGCGCACGCGTGGTCGGTGTCCATCTCCCCGTTGCGGGACCACGAGGGCAGGGTCCGGGCCGTGTGGATCGGGGTGCTCGACATCACCGACCAGCACTGGGCCAGGGAGCGGCTGACCCTGCTGAACGAGGCCAGCACGCGGATCGGCACCACCCTCGACCTCGCCCGCACCGCCCGGGAACTGGCCGACATCGCGGTCCCCCGGCTGGCCGACCTGGCCATCGTCGACCTGCTGGACTCCGTGCTCGACGGGGACGAGCCCAGCCCCGGCCCGATCATCGGCCCGGTCGCGCTGCGCCGCGTCGCCTACCGGTCCGTCCTGCCCGGGGCGCCCGAGGTGGTGCTGGAACCGGGGGAGGTCGAGGGGCATCCGGCCTTCTCCCCGGCGGCCCGCTGCCTCGCCACCGGCGAGCCCGTGCTGACCGGCACCGGCGACCCGGGGTTCCTCGTCTCGATCAGCCACAACCCCGCGCGCGTGGCCGCCGTCCGCGCGCACAGGATCCACTCGGTGCTGACGCTGCCGATCCGCGCCCGCGGGGTCACGCTCGGCGTCGCCACCTTCGCGCGCGGCCGCAGGCCGGAGCCGTTCCAACGGGACGACGTGGTGCTCGCCGGGGAGCTCACCGCCCGGGCCGCCGTCTGCCTCGACAACGCCCGCCGCTACGGCCGCGAGCGCACCACCGCCCTGGCCCTGCAGCGCAGCCTGCTGCCGCGGCGGCTCCCCGAGCAGTCGGCCGTGGAGGTGGCCACCCGGTACCTGCCCGCCAGCTCCCATGCCCGCGTCGGCGGGGACTGGTTCGACGTGATCCCGCTGTCGGGGGCCCGGGTCGCCATGGTCGTCGGCGACGTCGTCGGGCACGGCCTGCACGCCTCGGCCACCATGGGCCGCCTGCGCGCCGCCGTGCGCACGCTGGCCGACGTGGACCCGCCGCCGGAGGAGATGCTCATCCGCCTCGACGACCTGGTCGGCCGGATCTGCGCCGAGGACGACGACGCCGGCGTCGACATCGGCGCCACCTGCCTGTACGCCGTCTACGACCCGATCTCGCGCCGGTGCGCGCTGGCCCGCGCCGGCCATCCGGTGCCGGTGCTCGTCGGCCCGGACGGCGCCGTGGAGTTCCTCGACCTGCCGCCGGGCCCGCCGCTCGGCCTCGGCGGCCTGCCGTTCGAGTCCGCCGAGGTCGAGGTGCCGGAGGGCAGCACGCTCGTGCTGTACACCGACGGGCTGGTGGAGTCCCGCGACCACGACCTCGCCGCGGGGCTGGAACGCCTGCGCCGCTCGCTGGCCCGGCCCCTGCCGTCGCTGGAGGCGACGTGCGACCGGATCCTGGACGCCGTGCTGCCCGACCGCCCGGCCGACGACGTCGCCCTGCTCGTGGCGCGCACGCACGCGTTGGACGCCGACCACGTCGCCGCCTGGGATCTGCCGTCCGATCCGGCGATCGTCGCCGACGCCCGCAGGAAGGTCACCGACCGGCTGTCCCGGTGGGGCCTGGACGCCGCCGCGTTCGTCACCGAACTGCTGGTCAGCGAGCTGGTCACCAACGCGATCCGGCACGCCCGCGGCCCGATCCAGCTGCGTCTGATCCGGGACCGGACGCTGATCTGCGAGGTCTCCGACGGCAGCGACACCGCCCCGCACCTGCGCCGGGCCCGCGCCATGGACGAGGGCGGACGCGGCCTGCTCCTCGTCGCCCAGCTCTCCCAGCGCTGGGGGTCGCGCCCGACCCCGAACGGCAAGACCATCTGGGCCGAACAGGCCTATCCCGACGGCGACTTCTCCGAGCTCGCCGCCGCCCTGGACCTGGCCGACCTCGGCTGACGCGCCCTGGGCGACGCCGCCCCGTCACCTGGGAGCCATGCCTTCCACGCTGCCCGACCGGTCGTCGGCCGGCGCCCGCGGCGGTTCTTTCTGCGATTCCGCGCCGCCGACGAGCCGGGTCCGTGACCGCTGGAGCGCCGCACCGGCCGCGGCGGCCGGTCAGGTGCGGTCGTAGCGGGCGCGGGCGGCCAGCACGGCGGGCATCTCGCTTTCGATCAGATCGATGAGCTCGCGGAGCTTGGCCGCGACGCGTTCGCCGAGCGGCGTCAGGCTGTACTCGACGTGCGGGGGGATCGTGGCGCGCACGTCGCGGACGACCAGGCCGTCGCGTTCGAGGGTGTGCAGGGTCTGCGCCAGCATCTTCTCGCTCACCCCGTCGACGCGCCGGCGCAGCGCGTTGAACCGGTGCCTGCCCTCGGTGAGCGCGACCAAGGCGAGCGTCCCCCATTTGCCGGTGACGTTCTCCAGGGTGCGGCGGGACGGGCAGGCGCGGGCGAACACGTCCCAGACGAGTTCGTCGGTGACGTCGGTCTCGGGCGCGCGGCACCCGGTGCCGGGGGCGGGATCGGTCACGTCCGGGCTCGTGCTGGTCATGTCTCAACGGTAACCGGCCCGGCCGTGGCCGCGCCGCCAGACCCTCCCCTCTGGTTAGTGCTATCTAATAGTTAGTGCCCAACATTTCGATCGTACGAACCGACGAGAGGACATCACTGTGATCACCGTGACGGGAGCCACCGGCAAGCTCGGCCGCCTTGCCGTCGAGGCGCTGCTGGAACGCGGTGTGCCCGCCGAGCGGATCGTCGCCGCGGTCCGCACCCCCGACAAGGCCGCGGACCTGGCGGAACGAGGCGTCCAGGTGCGCCGGGCCGATTACGACGCGCCGGACACCCTCGCCTCCGCCCTCGCCGGGACGCGGAGGCTGCTGTTCATCTCCGGAAGCGAGGTCGGCCGGCGCGTCCCCCAGCACCGCAACGTCGTCGAGGCGGCCGTCGCCGCCGGGGTCGAGCTGATCGCCTACACCGGCATCCTCAACTGCGACACCACGCGGATGACGCTGGCCGAGGAGCACCGGGCCACCGAGGCGGTGATCCGCGAGTCCGGCCTGCCGTACGCGTTCCTGCGCAACGGCTGGTACTTCGAGAACTACACCGAGAACCTGGCGCCCGCGCTGGAGAGCGGCGCGCTCGTGGGCGCCGCCGGCGACGGCCGGATCGCCGCCGCCGCGCGGGCCGACTACGCCGCCGCCGCTGCCGCCGTCCTGACCGAGGACGGTCACGCCGGAAAGATCTACGAGCTGGGCGGCGACGCCTCGTTCACCATGGCCGAGCTGGCCGCCGAGCTGTCCCGGCAGACCGGCCGGGAGATCGTCTACCGGAACCTGTCCGAGGAGGAGTACGCCAAGGCTCTGGTGTCGGCCGGCCTGCCCGAGCCGTACGCCAAGGCGTTGGCCGACAGCGACACCGGGGTCGCGCGCGGCGACCTGACCACCGACTCGGGGCACCTGCGCGCCCTGATCGGCCGCCCCACCACCTCGCTCGCCGACGCCGTCGCCGCCGCCCTGAAGGACTGATCCGGCGGATCCGCGTGCTTCCGGCGGCGGCCTTTACGTCGTAGATCACGACGTGCGGCCGTCCGGGGGCCGGCTCCCCTGGACGGCCGCACGCGGCCGCCGTGCTCAGGCGGCGGGGCGTTCGAGCGCCACCTGCGGAAGGCGCCTGGCCAGCGGGCCGGGCAGCCACCAGGCATGGCGGCCCAGCAGCTGCATGACCGCGGGGACGATCAGGCAGCGGATCACCACGGCGTCCAGCAGGATCGCCACGGCCAGGCCCAGGCCGAACTGCTGCAGCATCCGGCTCGGGCTCAGCACGAACGCGGCGAACACCACGATCATGATGGCGCCGGCGGCGGTGATGACCTGGCCGGTGGCGGTGAGGCCCTCGCGGACGGCGCGGCCCGGGTCGCGCGCGGCGGTCCACTCCTCGTGGATGCGCGACAGCAGGAACACCTCGTAGTCCATGGACAGCCCGAACACGATCGCGAAGATCATCACGGGGATGAACGCCTCGATCGGGCCCGGCGGCACCCCGAACCGGCCGTCCTGGAACACCAGCGTGATCGCGCCCAGCGAGGCGGCGATGCTGAGCAGGTTGAGCAGCGCCGCCTTGATCGGGATCAGCACCGACCGGAACACCACGAGCAGCAGCAGCGCCGACAGGCCCACCACGATCGCGACGAACACCGGCAGCCGCGCGGCCACCGTGTCGCTGAAGTCCTGGGTGGCGGCGGTGGGGCCGCCGACCAGGAACCCGTCGGGCAGCACGTCCTCGCGCAGGGTGTGCACCAGGTCGGCGGTCCGCTCGTCCTGCGGCGCGGCGTCGGGGAAGACGATCAGCGTGTGCAGGGCGCCGTCCCGGGACGGCAGCGGCGGCGTGGTCGCGGCCACGCCTTCGGTGCGCTCCAGGACCTGCCGGACGCGCCCCGCCTGCGCGGCGTCGGTCTCGGCGACGACGACCAGCGGGCCGTTGAAGCCGGGGCCGAACCCCTCGGCGAGCAGGTCGTAGGCCTTGCGGGTGGTCGTCGACGCCGGGTCGTTGCCCGCGTCGGCGAAACCGAGGCGCATGTCCAGGGCGGGCGCCGACAGCGCCAGCAGCGCCGCGAGCGCCACCAGCAGCGCGGGCAGCGGGCGGCGCTGCACGGCCGCGGCCAGCCGCCGCCAGCCCGCGCCCGGCTCCCTGCCGCGCGCGGCGGCCCGCTCGGCGCGCCGGCGCACCTGCCGCTGGATGCGCCCGCCGAACAGGCCCAGCAGGGCCGGCAGCAGCACCAGCGCGGCGAGCATCGTGACCAGCACGGTCAGCGCGACCGCGACGGCCACGCCCTGCAGCGCGCCGAGGCCGAGCGCGATCAGCCCGAGCAGCGCGATGACGACGGTGCACGCGGCGACGAAGACGGTGCGGCCGGCGGCGTCCAGGGCGCGCCGGGCGGCGTCGCGCGGCTCGGCGCCGTCCAGCAGCTCCTGCCGGTAGCGGTGGAACACCAGCAGCGCGTAGTCGACGCCGACGCCGAGGCCGACCAGCATCAGGATCGGCGGGGTGAAGTCGGCGACGGTCGCCACCTGCGAGGCCAGGCCGATCAGCCCGATCGCCGAGCCGACCGCGAACAGCGCGGTGACCAGCGGCAGGGCGGCGGCGACCAGCGACCCGAACAGCAGCACCAGGATGACCAGCGCGGCCAGCATGCCCGCGCCCTCGGCGCCGCCGCCGCTCTCCTCCGCGCCGCGCGCCGCCTCCCCGCCGACCTCGACCCGCAGGCCGTCGGCGGACGCCGACCGGGCGGTGTCGACGATGCGCGCCACGTCGTCGCGGGGGATGCTCTCGGCCTTGCCGGCGAGGGCGACGGTGGCGTACCCGATGGTCCCGTCGCGGGAGATCGCGGCGGCGTCGTCGTAGGGGGCGCGGACCGCCGCGACGCCCGGCAGGCCGTCCACCCGGCCGAGCATGTCCCGGACGCGGCGCTCGGCATCCGGCGCGCGCAGCCCGCCCGGCGCCTTGACCACGATCTGCAGGGAGTCGCCCGTCTGCGCGGCGCCGTGCTCGGCCAGCAGGTCGCTCGCGCGCTGCGACTGGGTGCCCGGCAGGGTGAAGTCGTTGCGGTAGTCGGTGCCGACGGCGCGGGAGGCGACGGTGACCGCCGCCAGCACCAGCGCCCACAGGCCGAGCGCGATCCAGCGGCGGCGGTACGACCAGTCGGCCAGGCGTCCGAACACTCCCGTCCTCACCGGTCCCCTCCGCTCTCCCGGGCGGCGATGCGGACCCCGAGGATCGCGCCGACCACCGCCAGCAGCGGGGGAAGACCCGCGAACACGACCAACAGCGCGGGCGTGTCCTCCACGTCGAGGGTCACGCCGAGGACGAAGTGGCAGAACGCGGCGAACGCCTCGGTCGCCACGAAGCCGCCCGCCCCGCCGACCAGGAAGCCGACCACCGCGGCCCCGGCCCTGCTCGCCGACGAGGGCGTGGAAGGTTTCTCGTTCATGCCCTCAGCCTGCGAGAACGGCACGGCGGTGCACATCGGCCGCGAGGCGGCGGCTGGTTACCCCGTTCGTTGCGCGGCGCGGACGCGCCCCTACACCCCCGGTTGCGGCCGGGTGCCGCGCAAGTTGCGACGGCCTCAGCCGAGCCAGCCGGGACGCACCATGCCGCTCTCGTAGGCCAGCACGACCAGCTGCGCGCGGTCGCGCACGCCCAGCTTGGTCATGATGCGGCTGACCTGGCTCTTGACGGTCGCGGGGCTGAGGGACAGGCGCCGCGCGATCTCGTCGTTCGCGAATCCCCCGGCGACCAGCTCCGCGATCTCCCGCTCGCGCGGGGTCAGCGCGTTCAGCCGCGCGTCCGGCGCGGGCGGCGCCTTGCGGCCGGCGTACTCGGCGATGAGCCGCCGCGTCACCGACGGGCTGATGAGCGCGTCGCCGCGGGCCGCCACCCGCACCGCGCGCAGCAGCTCCTCCGGTTCGGTGTCCTTGACCAGGAACCCCGCCACGCCCGCGCGCAGCGCCCCGTACACGAACTCGTCCATGTCGAACGTCGTGAGGATCACCACGCGCACCGACGCGTCGGCGGCCATGATCCGGCGGGCGGCGGCCAGGCCGTCCATGCCGGGCATGCGGATGTCCATGAGGACGACGTCGGGGCGCAGCTCCCGCGCGGCCGCCACGGCGGTCTCCCCGTCGGCCGCCTCGCCGACGACGGCGATGTCGTCCTCGTCGTCGAGCAGGGAGCGGAACCCGGCCCGCACCAGCCCCTGGTCGTCGGCGAGCAGCACCCGGATCATCGGTCCGCCCCGTACGGCAGCCGGGCCCGCACCCGGAACCCGCCGCCGGGCAGCGGCCCCGCGGTCAGCTCGCCGCCCAGCGCCCGCGCGCGCTCCCGCATGCCGCGGATGCCGTTGCCGTCCCCGCCCGAGTCCACCGCGGCGCCCCTCCCGTCGTCCTCGACCTCCACCAGCAGGTGCGCCGTACCGTAGCCGATCCGCAGGGTGACGCGCCGGGCCGCGGCGTGCCGGGTCACGTTCGTGATCGACTCCTGCAGGATGCGGTAGGCGGCCAGGTCCACCCCGGCGGGCAGCGGCCGCGGCTCGCCCTCCACGCGCACCGTCGTCTCCAGCGACGCCAGCTCGGCGTGGCGGACCAGGTCGTCCAGCCGGTCCAGCCGCCCGGCGGGCGCGGTGCCCGGCTCCTCGTCGACGGCGCGCAGCACGCCCAGCGCGGCGCGCATCTCGCGCAGCGTGTCCCGGCTGGCCTCCTTGATCACGGCGAGCGCCCGGCCGGCCTGCTCGGGGTCGCGGTGCAGCCGGTGCAGCGCGGTGCCCGCCTGCACGTTGATCATCGACAGGTGGTGGCCGACGACGTCGTGCAGCTCGCGCGCGATGCGCAGCCGCTCGGCGGTGGCCCGCCAGCGCGCCTCCTCCTCGGCGCGCCGCACCGCCGCCCGCAGCGCCTCCCGGCGGCCGTGCCGGACGGCGCCGAGGGCGATCAGCGCCACCACCCAGCCGGTCATCATGATGATCGCGACGCTGTTGACGTCCCGGTTGCCGGCGAGGGTGCCGAGCCCGGCGGCGATCACCAGGACCGCGCCGAGCGCCGTGGCCGTGCGCACCCGCCCGGTCGCCGCGACCCCGTACAGGTTCACGATCGTCACGATGATCAGCGGCCCGTCGACCGGGCTGAGGATGTAGTAGGCGCCGGTCGCCGCCAGCCCGTACACGCAGCCGGCCACGGGACGGCGCCGCCACAGCGCCAGCGTGCCGCACACGCTCAGCACGAGCACCCCGTCCAGGAGCGCCTGCCACGGCGGATGGGCGGGGGCGCGCAGCCACATCACCGCCGTGGCCGCGACGACGAGCGCCGCCAATGCGGCGGCGGGCACCCCGTGGCGAGTCAGCATCACCCCAGCATAAGAAGACGATCAGGGGTGTTCGGACGCGCCGGTCACGGCGCGGCGTGCGGCCAGCTCACCTGGCCTTCGGAGCGGACCTCCCGGGGCCTGGCCGGGTCCAGCCATCGGGGCACGACCTTGCCCGTCGCGTTCCGCGGCAGCTCGGGGACGAAGTGCACGTCGCGGGGCACCGCGTAGGCGGCCACCTGGTCGCGCACGTGCCGGCGGACGGCGTCCGCGGTGAGCCGGGCGCCGCGGCGCGGCACCACGTAGGCGGCCAGCCGCTGCCCCCACGCGGCGTCGGGCACGCCCGCCACCGCCACCTCCAGCACGCCGGGCATGCGGGCGATGGCGTCCTCCACCTGGCGGGGGACGACCTTCTCGCCGCCGGACACCACCAGCCCGTCCTCGCGGCCGTCGACGAACAGCAGGCCGTCCGGTCCGAAGTGGCCGACGTCGCCGGTGCTCAGCCGCCCGTCGCGGATCCGCGGCGGCTCGCCGCTGGTGTAGCCCTCGAACAGCGCCTCGTTGGCGACGTGGATGCGGCCGATCGCGCCGTCGGGCACCCGCCCTCCCGCCGGGTCCAGGATGGCCACCGAGGTGCTCCGCGGCGGGCGTCCCGCCGTGTCCGGATGGGCCCGCAGCTCCTTCGGCCCGGCGATCGACACCCAGGCGGTCTCGGTCGACCCGTAGACGTTGTAGAGGGTGTCGCCGAACACGTCCATGAACCGCACGGCCAGGTCGCCCGGCAGCGGCGCGCCGCTGACCGCCACCATCCGCAGCCGGGACGCGTCGCAGCCGCGCAGCACCGGCTCGGGCAGCTCCATGATGCGCTGCAGCATGACCGGGACGGCGAACAGGACGGCGTCGCGGTGCTCGGACACGGCGCGCAGCGTCCGCACCGGGTCGAAGCGCCGGTGCAGCACCACCGCGGAGCGCATCGCCAGCGCCATCTGCAGGGCGGCCAGCCCCCAGGTGTGGAACAGCGGCGCCTCGATGATCGCCGTCTGGCGGGCGCGCAGCGGCAGGCGCGAGGCCAGGGACGCCAGCGCCCACGGCCCCGGGTTCGGCGACAGCAGGGCCCCTCGGGGCTGCCCCGTGGTGCCGGAGGTCAGCACGATCGTGCGCCCCGCGATCGGCGGCGGGGTCCGCCGCGCCTCCGCGGTCTCGTCGATGACCTCCTCGAGGGTGGGCCCGCCGGGGCCGTCGCCCGCGTCGGCCCCCTCACCGGTCCACAGCACCCGGCGGCGCAGCTCGGACGGCACCGCCGCCAGCGCGGAGGCGAACTCGGCGTCGGCGACGAGGACGTCCACCCGCAGCTCGGCCAGCACCGCGCGCAGCTGCCCGACCCCGAAGCCCGTGTTGAGCAGCAGCACCTCCGCCCCGTTCTTGCCGCAGGCGATGAGGGTCTCGGCCATGCCGCGGTGGTTGCGGCACAGCACGCCGACGCGGGGGCGCGGGACGTCCGGCCGCAGGCCCGCGGCGAGCCGCCCGGTGCGGTCGTCCAGCTCGGCGAAGGAGAGCGCGCCGCGGTCGTCGATCAGCGCCGGCCGGTCGGGCTCCCGCACCGCGTTGGCCACGGTGAGACCGGCCAGGGTGGTCCCCCACCGGCGCAGTGCGCGCACTTGGCGGGGGGCGCGCAGGGGACGGCCTGAGAAGAGCAGCCCCGTGCGCAGCAGCAGACCGGCCAGATCGGCGATGCGCGCGATCCGTCGGCGAGGACCGGGACGGCAGGCAGGCTTCGCGTGCACCACCGTGGCTCTCCTCGAAAATGAAATTTTCAACTAACGCTAGCGACGGTCGTGGGGCCCGGCAAGGAAGCGCGCCCGGCCGCGGCGGGCGGCGCGGCCGGGGCGGAGGGGCGCGCCGAGGTCAGCTTCCGGTCGCCGCGGCGGCGCGGGCGGAGGCGACCAGCTCGCGCGTGGCGGGGGCGACCTCGTGGCCGAAGGTCTGGATGACCGCGGGGTCGTCGGCCATGACGATGTAGCCGCTGAACCCGTACTCCAAGGTGAGCCCGGCCAGCTGCTCGGCCCACTGCCGGGGCGGGCCGGACAGCAGCCCCTCGCCGCGCGGCCCGAACCGGCCGGCGATGTTGAGCAGGCGGCGCACGGAGGCGGGGTCGCGTCCGGCCGCGGCGGCGGCCTCGTCGATGACGGCGTTGCCGTCGGCGAGCTGGCGCGGGCCGCTCATGTAGGGCAGCGACGGCATCCAGCCGTCGGCCTTGCGGCCGACCAGGCGCAGCATCCGCGGCTTGTAGGCGCCCAGCCAGATCCCGATGTCGTGGGCGGGGGCGGGGCCGCGCTTGGCGCCGTCGACCCGGTAGTACGCGCCGTCCAGGCGGAAGCGCGTCCGGTCGCCGACGTCCCAGACGCCGCGGATCACGTCGATGGCCTCGCTGAGCGCGTCGACGCTCTCCCCGGGGGCCAGGCGGCGTCCGCCCATGGCCTCGATGGCGTCCCAGAACCCGCCGGCGCCCAGGCCGAGCTCGAACCGTCCGCCGCTCAGCAGGTCCAGGCTCGCCGCCGCGCGCGCCAGCACGGCGGGCGGTCGCAGCGGCAGGTTCAGCACGTTGCCCGACAGGCGGATGCGCTCGGTGCGCGCGGCCACATAGGTCAGCAGCGTCCACGTGTCGAGGAACCCGGACTGGTAGGGGTGGTCCTGGAACGTCACCAGGTCCAGGCCGGCGGCCTCGGACACCGTCGCCAGGTGGAGCACCTCCTCCGGGGCGGCGGCCCGGGGAGTGATGAACGAGCCGAACAGCAGGTCGTGGCCGTAATCCGTCATATCTCCCCCGTCCCCCGCCGCGTCGCGGCGGCCGCACCGGTCGCTAAAGATCAAGACGTGCACTGCAACCCGGAACGGCCGGACCGTATTCCGCGTCCCCGGACGGCCGGCCCTCCTGCGTTCGGGAGCTCGGCGGCGTCGGCGGCGGCGCCGGGGAACGCCGGGCGCCGCCGCCGAGCGGACGGCCGCGCCGTCAGAGCGTGGCGACGTCGATCACGAACCGGTACCGCACGTCGCTGTTCAGGATGCGCTCCCACGCCTCGTTGATCTGGTCGGCCCGGATGAGCTCGATCTCGGCGCCGATGCCGTGCTCGCCGCAGAAGTCCAGCATCTCCTGGGTCTCGGCGATGCCGCCGATCGCCGAACCGGCCAGGCTGCGGCGGCCCAGCATCAACCGGAACAGGTTGAGCGACACCGGCTCCTCGGGCGCGCCCACGTTCGCCAGCACGCCGTCCGTCTTCAGCAGCGCCAGGTAGGCGTCCATGTCCAGCGGCGCCGAGACGGTGGACAGGACCAGGTCGAACCGCCCGGCCAGTTCCTCGAACGTCGCCGGGTCGCTCGTGGCGCGGTAGTGGTCGGCGCCCAGCTTCAGGCCGTCGTCCTTCTTGCGCAGCGTCTGGGACAGGACGGTCACCTCGGCGCCCAGCGTGTGCGCGAACTTGACGGCCATGTGGCCGAGGCCGCCCAGCCCGACGACGGCGACGCGCGTGCCCGGACCGGCCTTCCAGTGCCGCAGCGGGGAGTAGGTGGTGATGCCCGCGCACAGCAGCGGCGCGGCCTCCGGCAGCGACAGGGCGTCGGGGATGCGCAGGACGAAGTCCTCGTCCACCACGATGTGCGTGGAGTAGCCGCCGTAGGTCGGGTTCCCGTCACGGTCGACGCCGTTGTAGGTCTCCACGGGCCCGTTTTGGCAGTACTGCTCCAGCCCTGCCGCGCAGTCCGCGCACGCGCGGCACGAGTCGACCATGCAGCCGACGCCCACCCGGTCCCCGACGGCGAACGTCGTCACCTCGGGGCCGACCTCGGCGACGACGCCGGCGATCTCGTGCCCCGGCACCATCGGGAAGATCCCCTTGCCCCAATGCCCGCGGGCCTGGTGGATGTCGGAGTGGCAGATGCCGGTGTACTTGATCTCGATCAGGACGTCGCGGGCGCCGACGGGACGGCGCTCGATCGTGGTGCGTTCGACCGGCGCCCCGGCGGCGGGCGCCGCGTAAGCGGCAACAGTGCTCATATCTGGCTGCTCCCTCGAAAAAGGAACGTCGCACAACGGTCGGGTGCGACTCATCGTTGTCGGGAGCCGGTCACCGGTCCCAGGTTCCGTCCGTCCCTAGGACTGCCGGAACCTCCTTGTCGCGCCCGCGGCACGCCCTCCGCCGAGGCGGCGGCGGCGCGTCGTGATCTACCTGGTCCGACGGCGTTCTTGGCGTCGGCCTTCTGGATCATCCGAGGGGCCGGTACGTACGATCTTGACTGGTCAGTGGCGGCGCAGGGGCCGACGGGCGACGTTTTCGGGGGCGAATTGGCAAGGGACGCGACGCCGTGACCCGGCCGCGTGCGGGGCGGAACAGCACGAGGATCGGCGCGGCCGCCGTCACCGGCGGGCCCGCCGCGCGGGCGCCCGGCCGCCCGCTCGACCGGCGGCTCGGCCTGCTGGCGGGC